>NZ_JBELMH010000004.1:11708-74897 GCF_042096055.1 Citreimonas sp.
CCGCAGATCGCCGGGCGCGGCTGGAAGGCTCCCTTCGGCGCGGAATACCGGCCCATCGGCGCGCGCACCGAAGACGGCCTGTCGTGGCTGACCGCCTTCAAGGCACCGTAGCCACTCCGTCAGGCGATGTTCTCTGGTGGGCGCGACCGCAACCGCGCCACGAGACCCTGCGCCCGAAATCCGAGAAAAGCGCGCGTCGCAGGGCCGAAATCCCGAGACTCTGACGACGCAACCCCCTTTCCGCTGACGGAGCGATGACGGGTGGTCCTGCATGGTCGGCAAGCCATCCGACAGGGGTGGCGGACCAACCTGAGAGGACACTCCAATGCCTGTGGAAAGCAACAACAAGGAACGCGTTCGTGCCCTTCTGAAGAAGGCGAACATGGAAATCGGCTCGGCGCTCACCCGGGTCGACAACATGGGGGAATACGAGCTTGCCGAAGCGGCCGGGGCCGCCGAGGCGACGCGCGCATTCTTCGACTTCAACGGCTCGTGCGGCAGCGAGTCGGTGACAGCACCGACGCGCGACGGCACCCGCGCGTTCTTCGACTTCAACGGCTCGTGCGGCGGCTCGTCGATCTCGGACGCACGCCGTGGCGAGGCGCTGGTGAACGCGCTGCGCGACATCATGCGCTGAGCGGCGGGCCGCCCCCGGGCCTGCCGAACCCGCCGCCGCCCCTGCCCGGCGGCGGGTCATTCCCCCCTGATCGAGGATCTTCGCGATGACCATGCATGAACCCGGCGCCGAGCGCGCGCCCACGCGCCTGTCGCGCTACATCGTCGCCACCGAGCCCTTCGCCGAGGACGGCGCAGGCGCCGCGCGGCTGATCTTCTCGACCCGCAGCGGCGCGATCCGCAAGATGTCCGAGCCGCTCTGGCAGCATGTCGCGGCGCAGGGCGGCGCGGGTCTGGCCCCCGACATGCTGGCCGACCTGGCCGATACCAAGATCCTGGTGCCGGACGGCGCGGACGAACGCGGCGCCGTGCTGGCCGAGAACCGCGCTGCGCTGTCGGCGACCGACACGGCCTACCACGTGATCCAGCCCTCGGCCTTCTGCCAACTCGGCTGCGATTATTGCGGGCAGGACCACACCCGCGCGCGGCTGGATGCGGCGCGGCAGGACCGACTGCTGACAAGGATCGACCGCGGGCTCGACACGCGGCGCTACCGGGCGCTGCGCATCGGCTGGTTCGGGTCAGAACCGCTGGCGGGCATGGCGGTCATCCGGTCGCTGACGCCGCGGCTGCAAAGCCTGGCCGCGGGGCGCGGCGTGACCTATTCCGCCGGGATCGTGACCAACGGCGTCAAGCTCGACCGCCGCACGGCGCGCGAACTGGCGGTCGAGCACGGCGTGACCGATGCCGAGATCACGCTGGACGGACCGGCCCGGCACCATGACGCGCGCCGCTTCTTCAAGACCGGCGGGCCGTCCTTCGACCGCATCTTCTCCAACATCCGCGCAGTGGCCTTCGATTCCGGCATCCCGATGCGGATCGTGGTCCGGTGCAACGTCGACGCCCGCAACGCCGACGGGGTGGAGGAACTGATCGACCAGCTGGCCGATGCGGGCCTCGCCGGGCTGATCGACCTCTACTTCGCGCCGATCCACGACTGGGGCAACGACGCCGCGGGCGCAGGCATGACGCCCGAGCGCTACGCCGAGGCCGAGCTAGAATGGGCGATCCACGCCATGTCGCGCGGGTTCGACCAGGGCATGCTGCCGCCTCGCAAGCGCATCACCTGCGTCGCGGTGCGCCCCGACAGCGAGGTGACGGACGCCTACGGGAACGTCTTCAACTGCACCGAGACGCCTTACGTGACCGCCTACGGCACGCCCAACCGCCACCGGATCGGCACGCTCGAGACGCGCGAGGTCGACCGCGATGTCAACCGGTTCGGCCGCTTCTACGACGATGTCGAGGCCGGGCAGCACGGCTGCGCCCGCTGCCCCATGCTGCCGGTCTGCGGCGGTGCCTGCCCCAAAAGCTGGAACGAGGGCACGCCGGCCTGTCCGCCCTTCAAGCGCAACATGCCCGAGCGGCTGTTGCTGCACCATTCGCGCGAAAAGCTGCTCGCCCGACACACGGCCGAGGCACGCGCCCAGATTTGACCAAACCCGAGGGAGTGACGACCATGACACCGATGACCGAACGCGAGCTCGAAACGCTGCTTCTGGGCGAAGGCGGGTTTCCCGACTTCTGGCAGACCAGCTGGAACCGGCAGCGCACCTGGGTGCGGGGGCGCGACCCGAGCGTCTTTGCAAGCTGCGTCACGCTGGACGAGATCGACGCGCTGATATCCCAGACGCGCCTGCCGCTGGGCAATTTCGACCTGGCCTACGACCAGCAGCCGCTGGACAAGAACGTCTATTGCCGCGACGGGCTGATCGTGCCCGCCCGCGTCTACGACCTGCACCGCGAGGGGGTGACCATCATCCTGCGCTCGGCGCACTTCTGGCTGCAGGGCCTGGACCGGCTTCGCCGCGCCGCGGAAGGGATGTTCGCCTGCCCGGTGCAGGCCAACGTCTACCTGACGCCGCCCGACAACCAGAGCACGCCGGCGCATTGGGACACCCACGACCTGTTCGTGTTGCAGATCGCTGGCGCGAAGCTGTGGCCGCTGTTTGCGAACACCGGCAATCCGCGCCCGCTGGTGCACGAGCGGTTCCGCCCCGGCATCGACCCGGTCGGTGCGCCGACGCAAACCCTGCGGCTCGAGTCCGGCGACAGCCTCTATCTGCCGCGCGGCGAGATCCACGCGCCGGTCTCGGTGGGATACTCGGTGCACGTGGCGCTGGGCGTGTCGTCCCCGCGGTGGATCGACGTGGCGCTGCAGCGGCTGGCCGACACTCTGCCGCCCGACAGCCCGCTGCGACGGCCCGTATCGCCCGAAGCGTCGGGCGTCGACCGTGCGGTGGACGCGGCGGCGGCGGCGCAGGCGCTGCGCGACCTGTTGGACGCCCCCGGCCTGTTGCCCCATGCGGCTGCCCCGGCGCGCGCGATCGCCGAGGGTGCCGAGGCGCCTCAGCGCGGCCGCCTGAACTCCATTGTCGAAGAGATGGGCGAAGCGCCGGCGACGTGCCGTCCGACCCAGCCGGCGTGACCGGCCCGGGCACAGATGCGGCGCCGGACTGGCGCTCTGCGACGGCGCGGGATCTGCCGATCCTGCGCCGCGCGCAGTCCGAGACCTTCGCGTCCATGCGCGGCCGCGCACCCACGGCGGAAGAGACCGCCCGGATGGACGCCGCGACGCGCGAAGCCTTGAACGACCCCGGCCAGACGATCGAAGCGGCGCAGCGCGACGGCCTGGTCTGCGCGTATTACTGGCTGCGGGGGCTGACCGAGCGCGATCCCTTCCTGGTGGACCTGCACGTCCTGCCGGGCCACCGGCGCGCCGGGCTGGGGCGCCTGTGCCTTGAGCGCGCTCTGCGCCGGGCGGCCGAGGCCGGGGCGGACCGCATCGCACTGTCGGTCGCGCCCGGCAACGCGCCGGCACTGGCGCTCTACCGCCGTCACGGCGCGCGCACGCTGGCCGCCACGGGTGACGCGATCTTGCTGGCCCTGCCGGTTCCCGCTCAGAGCCCGTAGAGGTCCGGGAAATTCACCGAGCCCGACCATGCAGGGTACCGGAACGCGCCGGCGTCGGTTTCCACCTGCACTGCGTGCGCCATCAGCCAGTCCTTGGCCGCCAGACCGCCGGAACCGGCCTCGAGGCCGCCGCTCGAATATCCCAGCGACACGTATCCCGCGACGATGGCAGAGGCGGCCGAGGTGCCGCCGAAGCGACAGAAATACGACCCGAACTCGCGCAGCGTGCCGTCGGGATCCTCGGCCGCGAAGGGGCTGTAGGAATAGCCGTGCGCGCCGGGCACGTCGGTCGAGATGATGTCGAAATGCGAGAATTCGGCGTTGTCGTGCTGCGGCGGGCAGCGCCGGTCCGCGAAATCGGCGTCCCGGTCGTCGAGCCGCACCGACAGGCGGTCGTGACGCTCGGCGTCGTTGCTTGGGCCGTGCACGGTCAGCCCGTCGATCGCGGAATAGCCCGCGACCTGGCCCTTGGCGTTGACCGCGCCGACCGAGATGATGCCGTTGTCGGCGTCGGCCAGGTTCGCCGGGTAGATGCCGTTCGCCTCGCGCGCGTTGCCGGCCGCGCAAACCACCGGCCGGCGCAACGAGACGGCGACGACCAGCTCGGTCAGTTCGCCCCAAAGCGTGCATTCGCGGTCGGTTGGGCGGGCGGGCAGGATCGCGTCGAGCAGGTCCGGGTCGCCGCCCAGTTGAGGCACCGTGCGGAACGGGTCCGGGAAGGCGCGCGGCAGCAGCACGACCGACGCGTCGATGATCTCGGCATAGAGCAGCGCGAGGATCAGCGACTCGGGGTCGGTGTCGAAGTTGGTCGAGATGGGCACAATCTCGCAATAGGGATCGGTGCCGCAATAGGGCAGGGGCAGGCTCCGCGCACCCGCGGCCGCGCCGTCATCAATGCTCACGGTCTGGGGCCGCCCGCCGACGAGGCCGGCGATCGCGGTGCCGTGGTTCGAGAAGTCGGGAGAGGTGGTCGGCGCGACGCCCCGGTGATGCGGCGCCGAACCGCGGGAAAGGCGATCGACCAGTTCGTTGAAGAGTTGGCGGCTGGCGGGAAGGGAATCCGCGATGTCGCTGGCGAGGTTCGGGAAGACCGCTTCCAGCACCCGGTCGCCGTAATAGGGAAACGCGCCGAGGCGGTTCGAGAAGAAGTCGATGGCGAGGTCGTGCTTCACCGCGTCGCGCAGGCAGGGATGCGCGACAGCGACCGAGGTGTCGATGATCGCGACGCGGCTGCGCTTGCCCTTCGGGGTGCCGCTCCGCAGGAAGCCCAGCACGCCGATGCTCTCGAGATGCCACAGCGCCGGGTAGGCGGCATAATCCTCGGTCGACGTGTTGATCGCCGTATCGCTTCCGTCGTCCATGTCAGATCCACTCCTTCTGGGCGGCGAGCATCTGCTCGCGGCATACGGTTTCCAGGACCGGCATCACCATGCGCGCCAGGTCGTGCCCCGCGCGGGTGTCGCTGGCATAGTGCAGCCCGGCCCATTCGCGGTTCTCGGCCACCCGCCGCGCGCAGAGGAACAACTGCGAGCTGGCGGCATGCTCCGGCAGAACCCGCGACAGGACGAAGGCGACCGCGAAGGACTGGAACGCGTGGTTGCTGGGATAGGACGCGTGCGGCGGGTTGGGAAGGAAGGGCCGCAGGCGCGGCTCCACCTGGTTCGGCCGCGGCACGTCGAAGCGGTGTTTGTAGCTCAGCCCGATCTCGTCGCACAGCAGCAGGACCAGCAGCACCAGCCCGACCGTGGCGTCGAGGCCCGAGCTTTCGTCGATGCCCAGCGGGCGCAGGTAGGCGGTCAGGTCCAGGCTGCTTTCGGCGATGATCTCGTCGCGGCGCAGCGCCTCGGCGGGCGTGTGCAGCAGCGCCTGCTTGCGCAGCAGGTCGATTGCCTCGTCGCGCAACTGCCGAGCGTCCGGCGGCAGCGCAAGCGGCAGGTCCCGCCAGCGGTCGGCCATGCCGTAGAGCGCCACCCGCTCTTCCCAGGGTTCCAGTGCAAGGCCAGTACCCGCGTTGTCGATCGGATCGGCACGGTTCCGGTTCCTGTTCCTGTTCCGGTTGCGATTCCGATTGCGGTTCCTGTTGCGATTGCGGTTCCGGTTCCTGTTGCGGTTCAGCGACAGCAGCGAGGACAGCGCCCCGCCGCCCGACACCGCGCCGCCGTCGAAGCCGGCGAACCCCGCCTCGCCCAGCGTTCCGGGGATGCCGCGGACCGACAGGCCGGTCGGGTGGACGATGAATTCCGTGGTCTCGAGCAGGGAAAGCGGGTGGTCCAAGGGCGGCTCCTTCATGGATGGGCGAATGGTGTGTGGCGCGTCACAATCCGGCACGGCTCAACCCCTGCAGGACGTGATCGATCGACTCCTTCCGCGGCAGGCGGAACCGGTTCAGCTGCACGGAGCGGTCGGCGAAATCGGGGTCGAGCGCCAACAGCGTCCCGCGCACGCGGCGCGCCTCGTCGCGATCGTCCAGGTGGCCGAGCGCCGCCAGACGGTAACGCAACGCGGCGTGGAAGCCGGGTTTCTTGGCCAGTGCGCGGGCGCCAAGCTGGCTGGCATGGGGGAAGTCACCCTGCAGCGTCGCGATCATGCACGCCGTGGTGTCGTAGGTGTAGCTGATCGGCGAGTAGTTCCCGAGCCGCACGGCCTTGTCCGACGCCGCGCGCGCCTGCGCGAGGTCGCCGCAATAGAGCTTGTGCAGCGCGAGGTGATCCCAGACGAAAGCCTGCATCGGGTTCAGCTCGATCGCGCGCGCGAAGATCTCGGACGCGACGTCGTGCCGGTCGAGCACGAAGCCCATCGTGTGGCCGACGCAGGCCAGCGCGATCGAGTTCAGTGGATTGCGCTGCAGGATGTCCGAGACGAGCTTCTCGGTCAGCTCGCGCTGGGCGTCGTCCCACTGGCCGATGTTCTCGCCCAGGGCGAACGAGGCCGAATAGGCCTTCAGGCTCTCGAGCAGGCCGTCGTCGATGCCGTCGCCCACGTGTTCGAGCCCGTCGAGCGCGGCGCGCATGCGCCGGGGGTCGAGTTCGAACATGCTGGCGAGGGCGTGGTATCCGATCAGCGTGCTGCGGCCGTTGCGCAGACCGCCCCGGTCGGGGCCCGCCTTCTCGAACAGTTTGGCCAGGTGGTCGACGTTCTGCGCGACGAACTGGTTGGCCATCGCGAAATCGCTTTCGGTGAAGTCCGACACGCGGGTCTGCAGCGACTGGCTGAGCAGCAGCGCGTTGCCGCCCGCGCCGTAGACCAGGAAGGTCACCGACACGCCATCGCCCACGACCAGCGCCCGCGCCCGCAGCAGGAAGGTCGGCTCGTCCGCCGCCATGTCCGGCCCCGGCCCGCGGAAATCGACGATGTCGACCGGCTGGTAATCCGACAGCGTGCGCGCGACCGATTCGGTGATGTAGTCGCCGATATAGGCGCCTTGCCCGTCGCCGCCATGCACGATGCTGGGCAGCAGCCCGATCGCGATGCGGCCCCGCTCGGCCGCGGGCCGGGCGGGCACGGGACGCGGCGGGGCAGGGGCAAGGAACGCGTCGCGCTGCGTCTCCCAGGCCGCGCGCTCGAGGCACAGCCATTCCTCGAATTCCTCGTCGCCGACATCCAGGCCCTCCAGCAGGTCGGCGGTCGGAACGACCGTGTCGGGCACCGTATCGGCGTTCCCGGCCAGGGCGCGCACGTCGATCCAGATCCGGTCGAGGTGCAGCGTCATCGCGTTGCGGTCGCAGGTCAGCACTTGCGTCGCGAGGCCGTCGAGCGCGCGGCGCAGCTCGAAGATCGTCTGCCGCAGGCTGCCCGCGGCATGTTCCTCGTCGCTGTCGCTCCACAGCTTGTCGCGCAGCCAGACCCGCGTGCGGATGCCCCGCGGCGACAGGGCGAGCAGCGCCAGCAGCGCCTGCGCCTTCTTCCCCTTCGGCGTGCAGTCGCGCCCGCCCGCGTCCTTCACGCACAGCGCGCCCAGCACGTAGAGCCGCGGCATATCGGTGTCGGAGCCATCCATGTTCGTCACGCGGATCTTCCGTTGGCCAGGGCGGTGCGGGCGGGCATCGAAGGCCGGCTCGGACCGCATTGCGCAAGTGGTTTACCATAGGTTAACCGGCCAGCGTTAGTGTTCCGTTATTTCCGCGTTGAAGCGCCCGAATTGGTCTCGGAAAGTGCGACCGGCGCGGTCGGCTAGCGGTGGCCCACCCAGCCGCGGTCGTCGGTGAAGGCGCGCGCCGGGCCGATCCGCGTGCGCTCGTACCCGGCCGGAAGGGCGTCCAGCGCCGCCAGCGGTGTGTCCGAGGCGGCGAGCACGATGTTCGCGCGTCCGCGCGGGCTGACCGGCCCCTGCACCGCCTCGACATGCGCGTAGAGCTGGTCGAGGATCGCGTGCAGGCCGCGGGCCAGTTGCCCGTCCGGCGCGTCGATCAGGTTCACGTAGACCGGGCCATCGACCGTGGCCTTCAGCCTCTCGTAGGTCTCGATCGTGGCGAGGTGCGCCGGCACCGACCCGGACGAGAACGCGTCCATCACGACCGCGTCGAAGCGGCGCTCCGTCTCGTTGATGTAGACGCGCCCGTCCGCGTGCACGATGCCTAGGCGACCTTCGCTTTCGGGGTCGCCAGCGTGCGCGTCATAGCCCGTCTGCCGGATCATCGCGCCGGCGCCGGGCAGAGTTTCGCGCACCACCTGCGTGACCAGCGGGTCGATCTCGACCGCGACGGCCTTGGCCTCGGGGCGCGAGTCCAACAGCCGCGTCGGCAGCGTATAGCCGCCGCCGCCGACGAACAGCACGGTGGGCGCCGGCCCCAGATCGCGGTCCATCCGCGCCCAGATCCAGCGCGCGTAGGACATCACGAGGTCGCCTTGCGTTTCGGGCGCTTCGCCCTCGGCCGTGACGCGTTCGGCCGCCTGCGCCGTGCGGTCCGAGTAGAGGTGGATCGCGCTGCCACGGCGTGCGACGTCGATGCAGGACAGGCCGGATTCGTACCGGCAGACCGGCCCGGTGGCCATGCTGGCCGCCACCATGGCCCACGCCGCCACCACCGTCACGATCGAGCCGCGCTCGCCGCCGCCGCGGATGAACGGCACGCAGAGCAGCGTCGCCGCGCCGCAGGCCGCGAAGGTCGCCGCCGATCCGATCAGCGGCAGCGTCACGAACCCTGCAAGGATCGCGCCCAGGATCGCGCCCAGCGACCCGGCGGCGAGCACCAGGCCCAGCGAAGACCCTTCGTGCCCGGGGCGCGCCTCGACCGCAAGCCGCGCGAGGAAGGGCGAGGGGAAGCTGATCAGCACCGACGCCGGGAAGAACGCGACGAAGACCGTCAGAAGCATCCCCCCCGTGCCCCGCGCGCCCATAGCGTAGAGCACGCCCAGGACCGTCGGCGACACCGCCATGAGCACCGCGGTCGCGATCAGCGCCGTGCGCACGCTGCGCACGGCCGCGTCGTGTGCGCGCTCGGCCACGAGGCCCCCCAGCGCGTTGCCCAGCGAGAAGCCTGCCAGAACGGTGGCGATGACCGCGGTCCAGGTCAGCAGCGACGTACCGAAGAACGGCGCCAGCACGCGGCCGGCGGCGATCTCGTAGGTCAGCCCGACGACCGACAGCACGAGAAGCAGGCAGATCGTGGTCCAGAATCGCAAGGCGGCCTCCGTCGCAATCGCGCGGAGGATGGCGCCGCGCCTCGGGTCACCACATGGGGCGCGCGCAGGCGCGGTCACGCGGTCGCGCCGCTCCGATCGGCGGCGGCGCCAAGGTGAGAGCCTTTGCGGGGTGATGCAAGCGCACGCATGTGGGCGACGCTCCCGAAGCGGTCTTTCGGGAGCGTCGCGTTCACGATGAAAGCCTCCGCGTGGCGACGGTGCGGTCCCCGCCGTGCGTCGTCGCGTTCTGCGAGGCCTTCGTGAGCGATCGTCTACATCGACGTGGCGACCAGATCGCGTTGGCTACCGGCCGCGGCATGTGCCGTTCCGGCGATCGCATGACCGGCACCGGCCGAGGCCGGCTGCTCCCACGCGGGCAGCGGCCATGCGTCCTCCTCGACGCCCTGCACCGCCGTCAGCGCCGACACGCTCAGTTGCGCCGTGTCGTGCCGCGCGACGATCGGCAGGCGATCGCCGGGCGCGGCGGCTATGGGACGCTCCAGAAGGAACGCCGTGCGCCCCCAGTGACCGCCCGAGTTCAGGTCGTTCGTCAGGCGGATGCCCGGCGCCAGCTCCATCTCGAAGAACGCGAGGACGGCGTGCATCTCGCCGGCCTCCGTGCATTCCAGGTCCACGGTCGCGTGGCCCGCGCGCAGGTCGGGCCGGGTGAAGTCGAACGTGAAGAGGTCGGCCGCGGGCCCGAGCGGCCTCGGCCGGCAGGCGGCGAGATCGTTCGGCGTCATCTGCGCGACCGATGCGAAGCGGTCGAAAGGGCCGAGCTCGAACCCCTCGGCCGTGCGCGGGCGCCAGAGGTTCAGCAGCCCGTCGCTTTCCACCAACTGCGCGCGCAGCGTGCCGCGTTCCGGGATCGCGCGGGCATCGGGCTTGGCCAGCATGTGCATCGCGTGGAACAGCGTCGCCAGCGCCCCTTCGCCCAGCAGGACGGTGTCGACGATCTCCGAGATCACCACGTCCGCGGGTTCGGGAATGTCCTCGCCGACGACCAATGTGTGCGACATCTTCGGGATGACGGTGATCCGGTCGGACAGGCCGTTCCGCGCGATCACCTTCTCGGCCGCCTGCGCGATCAGCGGCTGCTGCTCGCAGGTGTAGACGTGCCTGGCGCCGGCGCGCGCCGCCAGCATCGCCGTCAGCCCCGCGCCGCAGCCGATGTCGAGAACCACGTCGCCCGGCCGCACCGTCGCGGCGATGGCCTTGGCGTAGGCGGCGTTGCGCATCGTGTCGGCGAGCATCGGGAAATGCCAGCGGGGCACCACCATCTGGTACAGCCGCTCGAGCAGGATCTTGGCGTCGTGGTGGTGGGGATCGTGCGCCAGCGCCTCGGTCAGAAGCTGCGCGGTGCGCAGGCCGCCATCGGTCAGCGGCTCGTCCTTCGCGCGGGCGACGAGGCGATCCGCCTCGGGCGTGTCCCGACCGGCGAGGCCGGCGAAGGTGTCATGGTCCGGCTCGAAGATAAGGTCTTTTGCCACGGGTCGTCGGTCCTCGTTCTAAGGATTGGGTGAGGACCGGGATAGCGGACGGGCGCATAAAATAAGGTAAATACTGGGAAACCAAGTTTCGGTGGCCGTTATCGTGGGTCATGCCGCGGGCCTCATAGACGCTCGCGGAAGATGATCCGGTCCAGCGACAGCGGACCGCCTCCGGTCACCGCAAGGCCCGCGAAAAGCCACGTCCAGAGCAGGCGCTGGTCCACGATCGACGCGTCCGGCTGCCGGTCGAACAGGGCGCCGATCGTGGCGCCGTCGACGCCGTGGCCGACGATGTCGGTCAAGCTCATCACGATCACGAACCCGATCATCCCGAGGGCCGCGAGGCGCGTGAAGGCGCCGAGGATCAGCATCAGCGGCAGCACGATCTCGGCTGCGGTGCCGGCCGCGACCACCAGGTCGGCCCAAGGTGACAGGCGCCCGGGGTCGTAGCCGGCCGCTTCCATCGCCCGGGGAAAGATCTGGACATAGGCGCCCGAACTCAGCCCGAAGCCGTCGATCTTGGTCAGGGCCGAACGCCAGAAGTACCCGGCGAGCACGGCGGCGAAGACGATGCGCCCCCCCGTCCCGAGAAGCGCCGGCGTCCGGTCGGTCGCCTTGGCGGACAGAAACAGGCTCCACGCCTCGAGCGCGGGCAGGAGGGGGCGGCCATGGCGGGTCACGGTCATTGCATATCTCCTTCGGGGACAAGCGCACCGGCGGCGAAAAGCGCCGCGAAGAGCGCGCCGTGGTCTGTGCCGGCGGGCAGCGCCTCGGCCAGCGTGGCGCCTTGCGCGAGCGCCTGAAGCATCGCGATCGTGCCCTTGGGCGCGGACGCGATCAGGACGGTGCTTTCGGGGCGGCAGATCAGGACCTCGCCGGCCGAGGCGTCGGCGAGATCGGGCCGGTCGCCGTTGCGCGACCAGATCGCCAGCGCCGGGTGGCGGGTGACAAGCCAGCGGGCGGACGGATGTGGGCGCGGACGCAGCGCGGCCACGGCGTCCGGGGGCAGTCTGGCCAGCGCTTCGGGCGCAAGCGGCATGGCGTCTGCCGCGTGATAGCTTTCGCGCCGCGCCTGCTCGATCGCGGCCACCTCGGGCAAATAGGGCAGGGCGGCCAGCGGCGGGAAGGTCGCGAGCCATCCTGGCAGGCGCGCGCCGTAGCGGGCCATGACCGGGCTGTCGGGCGGGTGCGCGCGGACGAATTCCCGCGCCATCGCGTCGAAATACGCGGTGCCGACAAGCCGTGCGACGACCGGGAAGCCGGCGCGCAGCGCGTCGACCAGCGCCACCGTGACGTTGTTGCGATACACCGCGTAACGGTCTGCGGCGGCACGCCCCTCTGGGACGGTAAGGCCCATGGGCGGCGCCGCGGCCGGGTCCAGCAACCCCGCGCGGAAGGCGGCCGCGCCCGTCATGCCGCGACCGCCGTCGACAGGATCGCACCCGCGCGGGCGGCCTCGGCACGCAGGGTGGCGAAGGGCGGCACGTCGTTGTCCCACTCGATCAGCGTCGGCAGGGGACCGGTTCGCGCGATGGTCCGCGCGTAAAGCGCCCAGACCGGGTCGGCCACCGGCGCGCCGTGATCGTCGATCAGCAGCGGCGCGCCCGTGGCGTCCCGGTCCTCGGCGTGGCCACCGAGATGGATCTCGCCCACGGCGTCTAGCGGGTATGCGTCGAGATAGTCGGTGGCCGAGACCTGCAGGTTGGCGGCCGAGACGAAGACGTTGTTGATGTCCAGCAGCATGCCGCAGCCCGTCCGCCGCGCGATCTCGGCCAGGAAGTCGGTCTCGGCGTAGGTGCTTTCGGCGAAGGCGAGGTAGCTCGACGGATTCTCCAGCAGCATCCGGAGGCCCAGGGCCTGCTGCACTTCGTCGATGTGCCGGGCGACGCGGTCCAGCGTGGCGTCGGTGTAGGGCAGCGGCAGCAGGTCGCTCAGGTAGGCGCCGTCATGCGTGGACCAGGCGAGGTGCTCGGAAAAGCTGGCGGGGTTCACCCGCTCGACCAGCCGCCGCAGCCGCGCTAGGTGATCGCGGTCCAACGGCGCCTCACCCCCGATCGACAGGCCGACGCCGTGGATCGACAGCGGAAAGCGGCGCGCGATCTCGTCCAGCATCGCCATGCGCGGGCCGCCGTCTGACATGTAGTTCTCGGCGTGGATCTCGAGCCAGGACACCGGGCCGGGATCGTCCAGGTCGGCGCGGTGCTGGGTCTTGAAGCCCACGCCGGGGGCATCGGGAAGCGTCGTGTTCATGCTGCCGGTCCTCCGTGAAGGGTGCGGCGCAGCGCCGGCGGGCGCTGCGCCGGTCGGTTCAGGCCGGCAGGTCGCGGTCCAGCGGCTCCAGCGAACCCTGGCGCGCGGTGCCGTCGGCCATCGCGGGCAGGTCGATCTCGGTGCAGGTGCCTTCGGGTACCAGCGTCCAGGCGTTGCCTTGGAAGTCGACGCTCGACGTGCCTGCGCAGGTGGTGCCGGGGCCTGCCGCGCAGTCGTTCTCGCCGGCAAGCGAGACGCCGTAGCATTTCACCTGGTCGCCCTCCTGCGCCTGGGCGGGCGTCGACAGATGGGCTGCGAGGCCGGCGGCCACGGCACCGGCGATGGCGAGGGTCTTGGTGTGGTAGGTCATAGGATCGGTCTCCCTGTTGAGCGCAGGCGTCGTTGCCTTGCATGAACAGGTTCGGACCGCGGCGGCCGTTCGTTACGATGCTCGCGTCACCGTGAAGCGCTGACACTTTTCGCTCGGCGGTGTAACGCGGCCGCGATTTCCGCCGTATACTGGATTGCATGGAACAGGGCGGCCAGGAGATCGACCGGCTGATGCGCGCGGGCTTGTCCGGCGACGGGGCCGCTTATGCCCGGTGCCTGCGGTTGCTGGCGCCGGTGATGCGCGCCATGGCGCGGCGCAGCCTGCCCGCGGACCGCGCCGACCTGACCGAGGACGTGGTTCAGGAGGCCCTGCTGTCGCTGCATCTCAAGCGCGGCAGCTGGGATCCGGGCCGGCCGCTGCTGCCGTGGGTGCGGGTCATCGTCCGGCACAAGGCGATCGACGCGCTGCGCGCACGCGGTCCCGCGATGGATGAACCGCTTGAGGCGCATCACGCGATCGGCGCGTCCGACGCGGACCCGCTGACCGGCCTGCATATCGAGCAGGCTCTGGCGCGGCTCTCGGCGCGCGACGCGGCATTGGTGCGGGGGCACGCGATCGACGGCGTCGATCCCGAGGCCCTGTCGAAACAATTGGGCCTGAGTGCCGGTGCCCTGCGCGTGGCACTGCACCGGGCACTGCGGCGGCTCGCGAGGGTCGCCCAGGAGGATGGCGGATGGACACCGAAAACCTGATCGCGCTTCTGGCGGCGGATCAAGCGCCGCCCCGCAAGCCGCGGCTGCGCCTGCGCGTGGCCGCGGGCGCGGTCGTGTCGCTGGGGCTGATGCTGGCGTTCTGGGGGCTGCGCCCGGGCTGGGGGGCGCTGGGCGATCAGCCGGTCATGCTGGCCAAAGCCGTCTGGCCGCTCGCGCTGGCCGCCTTGGCGGGCCTGCTGCTGAACCGGCCGCCGATGCGGACACCCCCGCTCTGGCCGCTGGCCGTGGCGAGCGCCGTCATCGTCGGCGGCTGGATCTTGGCCGTTGCGGCCGGCGGCGCGGTGTTCAGCGGCACGACCGTCGCGTGCCTGATCTCGGTTCCGCTTCTGGCGCTGCCGATCGGGGCGGCGCTGTTCGCGGGGCTCGGCCATCGCGTCGTGCCGTTGCCGGCCCGAACCGGTCTGGTGGCGGGCCTGTGCGCCGGCGGGCTGAGCGCCGCGATCTACGCGCTGCACTGCGACGAGGACGCCGCGAGCTTCTTCCTGCTGTGGTACGGCGTCGGCATCCTGGTGTGCGGGCTGGCCGGCCGCGTGGCCGGCAGGCGGTTCCTGGGCGTCTGAGGCGCCGGAGGCATGGCTCCGCGACCGCTTGCGTTTCCCGGTCGCCGCAATACGCTGACGCCGGCGGCACTGTGCGGCCGCATCCAGCAAGGAATTCAAGCGCATGTTCGATCTGCTCATCGTCAACGCGACCCTTCCGGACGGCCGCACGGGGCAGGGGATCGGCATCCGCGACGGCCGCATCGCCGAGATCGCGCCGGGACTGCAGGCCGAGGCCGCGCAGATCATCGATGCCGGCGGCCACCTGGTTAGCCCGCCCTTCGTCGACCCGCATTTCCACATGGACGCCACGCTGTCGCTGGGCCTGCCGCGGATGAACCGCTCGGGAACGCTGCTCGAGGGAATCGCGCTCTGGGGCGAGTTGCGGCCGACGCTGACGAAAGAGGCCGTGGTCGAGCGGGCCGTGCGCTACTGCGACCTCGCGGTGTCCAAGGGCCTCATGGCGGTGCGCAGCCATGTCGACGTGTCCGATCCGCGCCTCGTGACGGTCGAGGCGCTGCTGGAGGTGCGCGAGATCGTGGCGCCTTATCTCGACCTGCAGCTCGTGGCGTTTCCGCAGGACGGCTATTTCCGCCACCCCGACGCCGCCGCCGCGCTGGAGCGCGCGCTCGACATGGGGGTCGACGTGGTGGGCGGCATCCCGCATTTCGAGCGCACGATGGAGGCCGGCCGTGCCTCGGTCGAGGCGCTGTGCCGCATCGCCGCCGACCGGGGCCTGCGCGTCGACATGCATTGCGACGAGACCGACGACCCCCTGTCGCGCCACGTCGAGACGCTGGCCGAGCAGACGGTACGGTTCGGCCTGCAGGGCCGCGTCGCGGGCTCGCACCTGACCTCGATGCATTCGATGGACAACTACTACGTCTCGAAGCTGCTGCCGCTGATGGCCGAGGCCCGGCTGGCTGCAATCCCCAACCCCTTGATCAACATCATGATCCAGGGCCGCCACGACACCTATCCCAAGCGCCGCGGATTGACGCGGATTCCCGAACTCATGGCGGCCGGCATTGACGTCGGGCTTGGGCAGGATTGCGTCATGGACCCGTGGTATTCCATGGGCACCGGCGACCTGCTGGACGTGGCGCACATGGCGGTGCACGCGACGCAGCTTGGGTCGCAGGATGACAAGCGCGCGCTGTTCGACGCGGTGACCGTGAACTCGGCGCGGATCATGGGTCTGCAGGACTACGGGCTGCAGGTCGGCTGCCACGCGGACATGGTGCTTCTGCAGGCGCGCGACCCTGCCGAGGCGATCCGCCTGCGGCCGAACCGGCTCAAGGTCATCCGCCGCGGCAAGGTCATCGCCGAAACCGCGCCAGAGGTGACGCGGCTGTCGCTGCCGGGCCGGCCGGACGAACTGGATCCGGCCGCCTATGCGCCGCGCGACGCATCCTGACTGTGCAGCAAGCCTGCCCGTTTCCGCGGCAGAGTCCGATATCTGCCAACGGATTGAGCAAGAAGACAGTTGACAGCGGCGGGCGGTGCGCGAGGCTGACGCCATACAACGACCGGCCCGGGGCATTCCAGGATGCCGGCGAAACCGACGAGGGAGACCGACCATGATCCGCACCCCCATGACCCGCCGCCGCCTTCTGGGCACCGGCGCCGCGCTGACCGCCACGACGCTGGCGGCCCCCGGCCTGCTGCGCGCGCAATCCGCGCCCGTGAAGCTCGCCGGCATCCACGCCTCGCCGGTCGAGAACGCGTGGAACTCCGTCCTGCACGCCGCTATGCTCGCCGCGCACGAGGAAGGCGTGGTCGACTACACCTTCTCCGAAGGCGTCTCGGGCACCGACTATCCACGCGCCATGCGCGAATTCGCCGAAGCCGGCAACGTGCTGATCGTGGGCGAATCCTACGCGGTCGAGCGCGAGGCGCGCGAGGTCGCGGCCGACTATCCCGAGACCGCGTTCCTCATGGGCTCGTCCGGCGAGGCGTCGGGCGACAATTTCGGCGTCTTCGGCACCTGGAACTGGGAAGCCGCCTACCTCGCCGGGATGCTCGCCGGCCGGATGACGCAGACCGGCATCGTCGGCAGCGTCGGCGCCATCCCGATCCCCGAGGTCAATATGCTGATCAACGGCTTCGCCGACGGCGTGAAGCGCACCAACCCCGAGGCGACGCATCTGGTCAGCTTCATCGGCACGTTCTTTGACCCGCCGAAGGCGCGCGAGGCGGGCCTCGCACAGATCGACGCGGGCGCCGACATCCTGTTCGGCGAGCGGATCGGCACCGCCGACGCGGCGCAGGAACGCGGGGTCCCCGCCATCGGATCGCTGATCGACTACACGCCGCGCTACCCCGAAACCGTCTTCGCCAACGCGCTGTGGTCGTTCCGCCCGCTGGTCGACGCGGCGCTGGCGGACGCGGTGGCGGGCAACCCGACGGGCAAGAACTACACGCCGCTCAGCCTGATGGAAGACGGCGGCAACGACATCTCGTACCTGCCCGACGTGCCGCCCGCCGAGGCGGTGGCCGAGATGGAAGAGGTGCGCGCCGCCATCAAGGCCGGCGAGTTCGAGGTTCCGCGCAACTTCGACGAGCCTGCCTGATGCGAAGCGGATCTGCCCGCCTTCCGGACGGAGGGCGGGCGTGACGCGGGTTCTCGAACTCGATCGCATCACCAAGCGCTTCGGCGACACGTTGGCCAACGACGCCGTGTCGCTGCATCTCGACCGGGGCGAGATCGTCGCCCTGCTGGGCGAGAACGGCGCCGGCAAGACCACACTGATGTCGATCCTCTTCGGCCACTACACCGCCGACGCGGGCACCGTCCGGGTCGAGGGCACCGCGCTGCCGCCGGGCCGGTCGCGCGCCGCGATCCGCGCGGGCGTGGGCATGGTGCACCAGCACTTCGCGCTGGCCGCGAACCTGACCGTACTGGAAAACGTCATGACCGGGACCGAGCCGCTGTGGCGGCTGCGCTCGGACCGGGCCGGGGCGCGCACCAAGCTGACGGCGCTTGCGGACCGCTTCGGCCTGCCGGTCGACCCCGACGCGCGTATCGCCGACCTGTCGGTGGGGGAACGCCAGCGGGTCGAGATCCTCAAGGCGCTCTACAACGACGCGCGCATCCTGATCCTCGACGAACCGACGGCCGTCCTGACCGCGCAGGAGGCCGAGCGCCTGTTCGTGACACTGCGCGACATGGCGGCGCGGGGCCTTTCGCTGATCTTCATCAGCCACAAGCTGCACGAGGTCATGTCGGCCTCTGACCGCGTGGTGGTGCTGCGCGGCGGCCAAGTCGTGGCCGAGCGTGCCACGCGCGACACATCGAAGGCCGAGCTCGCCGAGCTTATGGTCGGCCGCGCCGTGCACAGGCCCGAACGCCCGCCCGCGTCGCCCGGCCCCGTGTTGCTCGAGGCGCGCGGCGTGCACCTGGCGCCGCCGTCGGGCACCGCGCTGAAGGGTGTGGATTTCACGCTGCGCGCGGGCGAGACGCTGGGCATCATCGGCGTGTCGGGCAACGGGCAGGGGGCGCTGGCGGGCCTCGTCTCGGGCCTCTACGCGCCCGACGCGGGCAGCCTCACGGTGCAGGGCAAGCCGCTTGCGCGGTACGACGTGCCGCACGCGATCGCCGCCGGCATAGGCCGCATCCCCGAGGATCGCCACGCGGAAGGAACGCTGGGGGACATGACCGCGTGGGAGAACGTGGTGCTGGAACGGCTCTGGTCGCCCGAGTTCTCGCGCCGCGGCGTGGTGCGGCACGGAGCGGCGCGCGCCGCAACGGCGCGGTTGCTCGACGCCTACGACGTGCGCGGCGCGACCGTCGACGGCCGCGTCCGGCTGCTGTCGGGCGGCAACATGCAGAAGCTGATCCTCGGCCGCGTGCTCGAGGCGCGGCCCGACATCCTGGTGGCGGCACAACCCAGCCGCGGGCTGGATGAGGGCGCCATCGCCGGGGTCCACCGCCGCCTGATCGAGGCGCGGGGCCGCGGCGCGGGCGTGCTGTTGATCTCGGAGGATCTCGACGAGGTCATTACCCTCGCCGACCGGATCCGCGCCATCGTCGGCGGGCGCCTGTCGCCCGCCATCCCGGCCGAGAGGGCCGACGCCCGCACACTGGGCCTGATGATGGCCGGCGACTGGTCCGTGGTCGAGGAGGCCGCCGATGCGGTTTGAGCGCCGGCAGAGCGTGCCCGCGGCGCTGACCGTGCTGGCGCCGCTTTGCGCGGTGCTGGCCGCGCTGGTGATCGCGGGCGGGCTGATCGCGCTGGCCGGGCGCAATCCGCTTACGGCCTACGGGCTGATCCTGCAGGGCGCGCTCGGCTCGCGCCTGGGTCTGACCGAGACGCTGACCCGCGCGACGCCGCTGATCCTGACCGGACTCGCGGCCGCGGTCGCGTTCCGGGCGAAGCTGTGGAATATCGGCGGCGAGGGGCAGTTCTACATGGGCGCGCTGGCCGTGCCGGCATTCGGATTGCTGCCCTTCGTCGCGGGCGCGCCCGCGCCGCTGGCGGTGCTGCTGTGCCTGCTGGCCGGCGCGGTGGCGGGGATGCTTCTGCTGCTCGGGCCGGTCGTGCTGAAGCTGCGGCTGGGGGTCGACGAGGTGGTGACGACCCTGCTGCTGAACTTCGTCGTCGTCCTGTTCGTGTCGATGATGATCGAGGGGCCGCTGAAGGACCCGCTGGCCTTCGGCTGGCCGCAATCGGTGCCCGTCCCAAAGGCCGCCGAACTGCCGGGTCTGGTCGAGCGCACGCGCCTGCACGCGGGGCTTCTGATCGCGCTGGCGCTGCCGCTGGCGGTCTGGTGGCTTCAATCGCGCACGGTCTTCGGCCTGCAATCGCGCGCCGCGGGGCTGAACGCGCGCGCCGCCGCCTTCGCCGGCGTGCCGCTGGGGCGGACCCTGGTTCTGGTCGGCTGCCTGTCGGGGGGCCTCGCGGGCCTTGCCGGCGCGATCGAGGTGATGGGCGTGAAGGGCTACGTCACCACCGACCTGTCGCCGAACTACGGCTACGCGGGCATCGTGATCGCCATGCTGGCGCATCTGCACCCGGTCGGCGTGATCGCCGCGGCGTTGTTCTCGGCCGTGATGTTCGTCGGCGCGGATTCCATGAGCCGCGCGCTGGGCGTGCCGTCCTACATCGCCGACGTGGTCGTAGCGTTGTCGCTGCTGACGATGCTTGTGGCGATCTTCTTCACGCAGTTCCGGGTGCGGGGATGAGCGTACTTCTCGATATCCTGCTGTCCGTCGGAATGTGGGAGGCGGTGCTGCGCATCGCGACGCCGCTGATCTTCGGCACGCTGGGCGTGCTTCTGTGCGAACGCGTGGGCGTACTGAACCTCGGGATCGAGGGGATCATGGCTTTCGGCGCGATGATCGGCTGGCTGACGGTCTACTCGGGCGGCGATCTCTGGGCCGGCATGGCGGCGGCCGCGGCGGGCGGCGCGATCTTCGGCCTGCTGCACGCGCTGCTGACGGTGACGCTGGGGCTCAGCCAGCACGTCACGGGCCTCGGGATCACGCTGTTCGCGTCGAGCTTCGCCTACTACGTCTTCCGCCTGGCGGTGCCCACGGCAAGCTCTCCGCCCACGATCGAGCCGTTCCGTCCGCTGCCGGTGCCGCTCTTGTCCGACGTGCCCTTGATCGGGCCGATCCTCTTCACGCAGACCGCGCCGACATACCTGGCGCTGGGGTTGGTCGCCGCGCTGGCGTGGATGCTCTACCGCACGCCGCTGGGGCTGGCGATCCGCATGACGGGCGAAAACCCGCACGCGGTCGATGCGCAGGGCATCGACCCGATCGCGCTGCGGATCGCGACGATCGCGGCGGGCTCGGCGCTGATGGGGCTGGGCGGCGCGTTCCTGACGCTGGCGGCGTTCAACTCGTTCTTCCCGACCATGGTGCAGGGCCGCGGCTGGGTCTGCATCGCGCTGGTGGTCTTCGCGCTGTGGCGACCGGGGCGGGCGCTGCTTGGGGCGCTGCTCTTCGCCTTCTTCGACGCGTTCCAGCTGCGCCTGCAGACGGCGGTGGACGGTGTGCCGTACCAACTGTTCCTGATGATGCCCTACCTGCTGTCGATCCTGGCGCTGATCGTCATGGCGCGGCGCGCGCGGGTGCCGCAGGCGCTGATGCAGCCCTACCGGCGGGGCGAGCGGTAGGCCCAAAGAAAATGCCCGCCACGATCGGTGGCGGGCATCCTTCATTTCGCTAGACGGTGACGATCAGCCGGCGCATTCGCGCAGGGCTTCGACATCCGGGCCGTTCGGCGTGCGGCCGAGGTTGTAGGGCGCCGACGCATCGCGCCACTTGGCGTAGTCGTTCAGGTACTCGACCATGCTCAGGTAGACCTTGGCCGAGTTCGGGTTCTCGCACGCGGTCTCGACGATCACCTCGTTGGCCATCTGCTGGATCTGCTCGAGGGTCTCGTCGTCGTAGCGGTTGATCTCGACCTCTTCCTGGAACTTCGCGTAGGCCTCGGTCGCGCGCTTCTCGGTGAAGGCGAGCGACCACAGTAGCGTGGCCTCGGCCGCGATCTCCAGCTTGCGCTGGGTCTCTTCGGACAGCGCGTCCCAGGCCTGCTGGTTGATCATCACGCCGAAAATCGACGCCGACTGGTGCCAGCCCGGCGTCGCCCAGTAATCGGTGACCTGCTGGAAGCCCGCCGACCAGTCGACGTTCGGGGTCGAGAACTCGGCCCCGTCGATCACGCCGCGCTCGAGCGACTGGTAGATCTCACCCCCGGCCATCGAGACCTGGTTGCCGCCGAGACGCTCGAGAAGCCGGCCCTGCTCGAGGCCCGACAGGCGCAGGCGCTTGCCCTGCAGGTCGTCGAGGTTGCGGATCGGGTCGGACGTGCGGAAGCCGGATTCGTTGTTGGTCACGCCGTAGGGCAGGTAGACCATGCCGAACTGGCCGTAGATCTCGTCGTAGAGCTCGGCGCCGCCCCATTGCTGGATCCAGTTGACGTAGTCGACGGCGTTGAACAGCGCCGGGGTCGTGGCCAGCGGCGAGAACGCCGAGTCCCGGCCCGCCCAGTAGCCCGGCCAGTCCGCGCCAGCCTGGATCGTGCCGGATTCCACCGCTCCGAAGACCTCGCCGGCGGGGACCAGCGCGCCGCCTTCGAAGAACTCGATCTGCAGCTCGTCGCCGGTCAGCGCGTTGGCCAGCTCGACGAAGTGGCGGTCCGTCTCGATCAGCTCGAGCGAGGACGGCCACGTGGACGTCATGGTCCAGCTTTCCTGCGCCACGGCGGGCAGGGCCGTCGCGGCGGCAAGGGCCGTGCCCAGTGCAAGTGCCTTGGTCGTCATCTTCAGTCTCCTCCTTGAAGAACAGTCTTGGGTCTAACGGCGTCCCGACCCGTTGTGCCGGAACGCCCGGGGCCGCCTCAGCCGTAAAGCGTGGACGGCAACCATGTCACCAGTTGCGGGAACAGCGCCACCAGCACGCACATCAGGACGATGATCGCGATGAACGGCAGCACGCCCCGGATGATGTGGCCTGTCCTGACGGATTTGGGCGCGATCGACCTGAGGTAGAACAGCGCGTATCCGAAAGGTGGCGTCAGGAACGAGGTCTGCAGCACCACCGCCATCAGGACCACGAACCACAGCAGGCTGACGCCCTCCATCTCCTGCACGATGGGCAGGAAGATGGGGAAGGACAGCAGCACGATCCCCGTCCAGTCGAGGAACGCGCCCAGGATGAACACGATGACCATCATCATGGTCAGCAGCATCCAGGGCTCCATGTCGAGCGAGCGGATGATCTCCTGCGTGGCGCGCAGGCCGCCGGTGATGTTGAACACGCCGGTGAAGGCGGTCGCGCCCAGGACGATGAACAGGATCATCGCCGAGGTGCGGCCGGTCTCGAGCATCGCGCCGTAGAAGGTCGCCCATGTGAAGCGGCGGCGCAGGATCACGATGACCAGCGCCAGCGCCGCGCCGATGGCCGATGCCTCGGTCGCGGTCGCGATGCCCGCCAGAAGCGAGCCGAGGATACCGAAGATCAGCACCAGCGGCGGCACCGCCTCGAAGGCCAGCATGCGCAGCAGCGGGCCGCGGCCGATCTTCTCGTCCGGCTCGACCGAGGGGGCGAGGTCGGGGCGCAGGACCGAGATCACGTAGACGTAGAGCGCATAGGCGAGGCCCAGCAGCACGCCCGGGATCATCGAGCCGGCGAACAACTCGCCCACCGACAACGGCGAGTAGCTGGCCATCAGGATCAGCATGATCGACGGCGGGATCAGGATGCCTAGGCACCCCGATGCGGCGATCACGCCCGTGGTCAGCGTCGGCGCGTAGCCGTATTGCAGCATCGGGCGCAGCGCCATCACGCCCATCACGGTGATCGACGCGCCGATGATGCCAGTCGTGGCCGCCAGCAGGATCGAGATGAACACCACCGCCAGAGCCAGACCGCCGCGCACGCGGCTGAGCAGCAGGCGCAGCGCCTCGAACATGCGGTCGGTGACGCCGGAATCCGACAGGAACCGCGCCATCAGCACGAAGAGCGGGATCGCGATCAGCGTGTAGTTGTCCAGCACGTCGCCGAAGACGCGGTTGATGACGATGCCCAGCACCATGGTCTTGCCGGCCAGGATCGCGCCCAGCACGGCGGTCCCGCCCAGCACGAAGGCCAGCGGGTGGCCCATGAACAGGCCCAGCAGCAGCAGGCCGAACATCGAAAGGGCTAGGGGTTCGGGGCTCATGCCTGCTCCTCGCGGCGATTGAGAATGATCTTGAGCACTTCTGAAATGCCCTGCAGCAGCAACAGCCCGGCCGCGACGCACATCGCCATCTTCAGCGGGTAGACCGGCATCTGGATGGCGCCGTATGTCGTCTCGCCCTGGTTCCAGGACGTGATGGCGAAGTCCCACGACCGGGTCAGGAAGACCCAGGCGAAGGGAAAGAAGAAGATGACGTAGCCGGCGATCTCGACCAGCTTCAGCGTTTTCGGGCCCAGCCGTTCGGTCACCAGGTCGACGCTGACATGCGCGCGGTGGCGCAGGGCGTAGCCGCCCAGCATGATGAAGTAGAACCCGTAGAGCTGCTTCGAGACGTCGAAGGCCCAGCGGGTGGGTTCGTTGAACGCGTAGCGCAGCACGACGTCGTAGATGATGATCGCCGCGAAGACGACCGCCACGACCGAGACGATTCTGCCTACGATCTCGTTCAATCCGTCGATGGCGCGGATGATCATGCGATTCCTCCCGAAAAACGCAGTCCAGCCCGACCTGGCGGCGCGAACCGGCCGGCGTGCTGCGTGCACCTTGTCTCGCTTGCGGCGGGAGTTCAACCGGCTTCGGTATGCCGTTGTATTCAGTGGGAAATCCGGAGGAGACTGCTTTCTACCCTCCGCGGCGCCTTCCAGGGCAAGCGTCTATCGGCTTGTGGCCGCACCTACGGGCAACAGGCCGTTGCGGCGAAGTCCGCGCTGGCCGGCCGTCTTGGCGTCCGAAAAGGTACCGCGCCCGCAGGCGCGGTACCGTCGCGTCAGCTTCCCGCCTTGCCGTCCTTCGGCTTGGTCTCGAGCGCGGATTCGAGGTCGATGCCGATGGTCTCGCCCAACCGCTTCATCGCCGGCAGGCTGACCGCCATCTCGAGGATCGAATCCACCGTCTGGTTGATCGGCGAAACCGGGCCGGCAGCATTGTTGCCGCCGCCGCCCAGGCCGGTCACGTGGTTGATGTTGATGCCGCGGATCTTCTCGGCGGGCTTCACCATCTCGGCGATGATCTTCGGCATGGCCTCCAGCCGCGCCTTTTCCAGTTCCAGCGACACCGTCTCGGCCGACCGGCCGTTCTCGGCCGCGATGCGGGCGGCGACGCCCTTGGCGTCGGCCTCGGCGCGGACGCGGTGCGTCTCGGCCTCCTGCCGGCCGATCTCGCCCTTGGCCGCCGCGGCGACCTTGTCGGCCTCGGAGGTGATGCGCACCCGCGCGGCGTTGGCCTCGGCCTCCTGCTCGGCGGCCATCAGCGCCAGCTTGCGACGGCGTTCAGCCTCGGCCAGCTGCTGCAGGGTCTTGAGGTTCTCCTCGGCCTCGACGACCGCCTCGCGCGCCTTCTTGGCGGCGGCCTCGGCTTCACTGCCCTCGCGGCTTTTGGCGGCAGACACGATGGCGCGGTCCTGCTCGGCCAGATCCAGCGCGCGGTTCTGCGCGATCTCGGCCTCGCGGATCGCCTGTTCGCGGGCGATCGATGCGGATTGCACGTCCTGCTCCATCCGGATGCGGGCATGCGCGGCCTCGCGTTCGGCCTGGGCCTTGTGGCGCGCGACCTCGGTCAGCTGCGCGGCCAGCAGCATCTCGATCTCCTGCGTCTGCGCGATCTCGGCGCGGCGCTGCTCCAGCTCGATCTCGAGCTTGCGGCGGTTGGCCTCGACCTCGGCCTCGCGCACGGCGACGGCGCTGTCGCCCTCGATCCGGGCACGGGTCTTCTTGCTGTCGGCGATGATCTCGGCCAAGCGTCGCATGCCGACGGCGTTGAAGGCGTTGTTCTCGTCCAGCGCCGAAAACGGCGTCTGGTCGAGATCGGTCAGCGACACGCTGTCCAGCTGCAGCCCGTAGCGCGCCATCGTGTCCTTCAGCGCACCGTGCACCTCGGCGGCGAAGGCACCGCGGTTCTCGTGCAGCTCGTCCATGGTCATGCGGGCGGCCACCGCGCGCAACGCGTCGACCATCATCCCGTCGACCAGCGACTTCAGCTGGTCCGCGTGGAAGGTCCGGTTGCCCAGCGTCTGCGCCGCCCGCGCGATCGGATCGGCCTCGGGGATGACGCTGGCGTAGAACTCGGCGCCCACGTCGACGCGCATCCGGTCCTTGGTGATCAGCGACGCCTCGCCGGTGCGGTGCACCTCCATGCGGATCGTCTGCATGTTCACCCGGCTGACCTGGTGGAAGTAGGGGATGGCCAGCGTGCCGCCCTCGATCACCACCTTGCGCCCGCCGATGCCGGTCCGCACCAGCGAGACCTCGTTGGTGGCGCGCTCGAAAAACCACGCGGCGAGCACGACCAGCGCGGCCGCGACGACGATCAGCAGGATGATCCAGGCTGTGACGGTCATTGTCTTTCCTCCCTAGGGGCGATCATCAGAAAGCGGGCGGGAAGTGACGCCCGCCCCGGTCCAGCGTGATCCAGCGCAGTTCGGTGAACGCATCCAGCGACCAGCGCCCGCCGTAGCGGCCCACGCCGCTGGCCTTCATGCCGCCGAAGGGCACGTGCGGCTCGTCGTTGATGTTCTGGCAGTTGACGTGCGCGATCCCGGTCTCGAGGTGCTGCGCCATCGCCAGCGCGCGCGCCTCGTTGCGCGAGAAGACCGCCGAGGTCAGGCCGTATTCCGTGTCGTTGTTGAGCGCGATCGCCTCGTCGTCGGTGCGGAAGGGGCTGACGATCACCACCGGGCCGAAGGTCTCGTCGTGCCAGATGTCCATGCTGGTATCGACGTTCGTCAGCACCGTGGGCTCGACGAAGTTGTCCCAGGCGTTGCCGCCCAGCTCGACCCGGGCGCCCTTGGCCACCGCGTCGTCGATCAGCGCCTTGACGCGCCGCGCCTGACGCGTGTTGACCAGCGGGCCGATGACGTTGTCCTTGTCGTTCGTGTGCCCGGTCTTCAGCCGTGCCGCCCGGGCGAGGAAGCGGGACATGAAGTCGTCGTAGACCTTGTCCTGCACCAGGATCTTCTCGGTCGACATGCAGACCTGGCCCTGGTGCATGAAACTGCCGAAGTTCGCGGCCTTGGCGGCGTGGTCCAGATCCGCGTCGTCCAGCACGATCAGGCTGTCCTTGCCGCCCAGCTCGACGCAGGCTTTCTTCAGGTGCGCGCCCGCCTTGGCGGCGATGTGCCGGCCCACGGCGGTCGAGCCGGTGAACGAGATCGCCTTGACGCGCGGGTTCTCGATCATCTCGTCGCCGACCTCGGAAACGCTCTCGCGCGAGCAGGTGACGACGTTGAAGACGCCCTTGGGAATGCCGGCCTCTTCGAGGATCTCGGCGAAATACAGCCCGCCCGCGTAGGGCGTGTCCTCGGAGGGCTTCAGCACCACCGTATTGCCGGCGGCCAGCGCGGCGGCGAAGCCGCGCGCGGTCAGGATGCCGGGCATGTTCCACGGGCTGATCACGCTGACCACGCCCAGCGGCACGCGCACCGCGGTCATGAACTTGCCGTGCTCGGACGGCAGCACCTCGCCGATGTTCTGGTAGCAAAGGGCCGCGGCCGAGCGGAACACCTCGGCCACGTAGCCGGCCTCGAACATCCCCTTGCCGAACCAGCCCCCACCCTCGGTGACCGCGGCGGCGACGAAGCGGTCCTTGTTGCGCTCCCACGTCTCGGCGATCTTCAGCAGCGCGTGGGCGCGATGGTGGAACGGCTGTTGCGACCACGCGGGGAACGCCGCCTGCGCGGCATCCACGGCGCGCTTCACGTCCTGTCGCGTGCCGTCGGGAATGCGCGCGTAAAGGCTGTTGTCCGAGGGGTTCAGGTCCTCGAACGTCGCGGCGGCGGGCACCCATTCGCCCGCGATGTACATGCCCTTGATGACGGGGCCGGATTGGGCGGTATCGAGCATTTGTCTGGCTCCTTCGGTCAGTTGCGGCGGGAAGGCCGCCACGCCTCGGCGCGGGCGGCGGCTTCCTCGATCTCAGTAAGGATTTGGGACAGCCGGTCGCGACTGTCGGTGTCGAGGCGGGGCATCGCGCCGCGCGGTGGTGCGGCCTGTTCAGAGCGCGTTACCGGCTTCGGCGCGGCGTCGGCGCGTCCGGATCGGGTGGCTGCGCGGGATGTATCCGACGCTCGGGCGACCAGATCGCCAATAGCGATGCCATGAACGTCGGCAGAGGCCGGCGCGGCGCGCTGCACGCTTGGTTGCAGGACGGGGCGCTTCGGCTGCGACGGTGCCGGGTTTTCCCTGGCCGCCTGTTGCGGCTTGTCTTGCGGCTTTTCCGGGGTCCGCGGGGCAGGGCGCGTCGCGGGCTTCAGGCTCGCCATCGCCGCGGCGGCGATGTCCGACGGCGCGGGGCCGGCCGTCGGCCGCGGTGCGGAGGTTGCCGGCGTCGGCACCGCGCCCGACTTGCCCTTGCCGCCGAGGTAGGCTGCCTGCACCGCCGGGTCGCTCGCCAGGCTCTTGGCCGAAGCCCCGTGCACGATCTGCCCGTTCTCCAGCAGATAGCCGCGATCCGCGACCGCAAGGCTCGCCTTGGCGTTCTGCTCGACCAGCAGGATGCCGATCCCGGCTTCTCGCACGGTCTTGAGGCTGGCGAAAAGGTCCTTAGACAGCAGCGGCGACAGGCCAAGGCTCGGTTCGTCCAGCATCAGGATCTCGGGCGAGGACATCATCGCGCGGCCGATCGCGACCATCTGCTGCTCGCCCCCGGACATGGTGCGCACCTGCTGTCGCCGTCGTTCGTCCAGTCGTGGAAACAGCGACATCACGCGGTCGAGGTTCGCCTCCTGGTCGTCCTGCGCGCGGGTCGCGTAGGCGCCCAGCAGCAGGTTCTCGATGACGTCCAACTCGCCGAAGACGCCGCGCCCCTCGGGCACCAGCGCCACGCCCGCCTCGACGATGCGATGCGCGGGAAGGCCCGTCAGCGTCTCGCCGCCCAGGGTGACCGAGCCCGTGACGCGGCCCTCGCTGATGCCGCTGATCGCCTTCAGCAGCGTCGACTTGCCCGCGCCGTTCGCGCCCAGGATCACCACGATCTCGCCCTTGGCGACCTGCAGCGCGGCGTTCTCCAGCGCGCGGTGCTTGCCGTAGGTGACGGATACGTCGCGCAATTCAAGCATCGTCGTCCCCAAGGTAGGCGCGGATGACCTCGCGGTCGGACAGCACGGCGTCGGGCGTGCCTTCCGCGATCTTGGTGCCCTGCGCCATCACCACGCAGGTGTCGCAGAGCGACCGGATCGCATCCATGACGTGCTCGACCAGCACGATGGTGCGCCCCTCGTCGCGCAGGCTGCGGATCAGCGCCACGCCTTCCTCGAGCTCGGTGGGGTTCAACCCGGCCAGCCATTCGTCCAGCAGCAGCACGCGCGGCTCGCCAGCCAGCGCGCGGGCCAGTTCCACGCGCTTGGTGTCGATGTAGGTCAGCTGCCCGACGCCCAGATGAAGCTTGCGTCCCATGCCGACGCGTTCGAGCATGCGGCGGGCCTGCGTCTCGGCGCTGCGGCCCCACTTGCGGCGATGGCCGAAGACCGCGCCGGCCATGACGTTCTCCAGCACGCTCATCGACGGCAGCAGGCGCACCAGCTGGAAGGTCCGCGACACGCCCAGCCGCGCGATCGCCTGCGGCGGCAGCCGGGTGATGTCGCGGTCGCGCAGCACGATCTCGCCTTCGCTGGCGGGCAGCGCGCCCGAGATCAGGTTCAGCGTCGTCGACTTGCCCGACCCGTTGGGTCCGATCAGGCCCAGCACCTGGTTCTCGTGCACGTCGAAATCGAGGCCGTTGACCGCGACGAGACCGCCGAACCGCTTGGTCGCACCACGCAGGGACAGGACGGTATCGTGCCTGTTCGTGCGCACTTCCATATCGTGCATGCTCATGCGCCCGCCTCCGCCCGCGCTGCCGCACCGCTTCCGCGATGGCGCAGGTCGTGGAACAGCCCGACGAAGCCGCGCGGCAGCAGGTAGACGATCAGCAGGAAGCACAGGCCCAGCAGCAGCGTCGTCTGGTTCGGGAAACTGCTCGAGATCGCCTCCCACAGGAAGGTGAAGGGGATGACGCCCACCAGCGGTCCCCAAAGCCGCCCGGTGCCGCCCAGCAGCGCCATGATGACCACCTGGAAGGACAGCATCGGGCTGAAGGCGACGGCGGGTTCGATATAGACGTAGCGGGGGGCGAGGATCGCGCCGGTCATCGCCGCGGCGGCCCCGGGGATCATGAACAGCATGACCTTGGCCAGCGCCGTGTTGATGCCGGAATGGCGCGCCACGTCCTCGTCGTCGCCGATGATCCGCAGCGCGAAGCCCAGCCGCGACCGCCCGATCAGCCAGCCGGCCAGCCACACCAGCGCGGCGAGGCCCAGAAGCTGCCAGTAGATCTGCGCCTCGGTGATCTGGGTCAGCACGTAGATGCCCTTCTGGCCGGCCACGTTCTGCACCCAGGTCAACACCTGGCGCACGAACTCGGCCAGGCCCAGCGTGAAGATGACGAAATACACCCCCGAAAGCCGCAGCGTGGCGAGCCCCACCAAGGCCGCGCCCACGGCGCCGATCAGGCCGGCGACCGCCAGGATCGTCCAGTAGGGCAGCGTCTCGATCAGCAGGCCGGTCGTGTAGGTGCCGACGCCGTAGAACGCGGCCGTCGCCAGCGAGATGTAGTGCGTCGGCCCCGAGAAGATCGCCCAGGACGTGGCCAGCACGGTGAACATCGCGATGGTGACGCCAATCGCGAGGTAATACGATGTCGCGATCCACGGCAGCGTCGCGGCGGCGGCGATGGCCAGCACCGCCCAGGCAAGGCGCGTCATCTCGGTGCGCGGCGACAGGGTCATGCCTTCCTCCCGAACAGGCCCTGCGGGCGGAACAGCAGGATCAGCACGAACAGCAGGTAGGCCGCCGCCAGCGTCAGGCCGGGATCGACATAGGCCGCCACGAAGGTCTCGAGCAGGCCCAGAAGCAGCGCCGCGACGATCGTGCCGCGCAGGTCGCCGACGCCGCCCATGATGACGATCACCAGCGCCTTGAGCGTGAACAGCACGCCCGTCGAGGCGTCGAGCGTCAGGTACGTGGACAGCAGCGCGCCACCCATCGCGGTGATCGTGCCCCCCAGCGCGAAGGCCAGCGCCGACATCCGCGGCACGTCGATGCCCACCAGCCGCGCGCTCTTGGGATCAACCGCGATGGCGCGCACGGCCCGGCCCGGGCGGGTGCGTTCGAGCCAAAGGTACAGCAGCCCGCCGATCACCACCGCACCCAGGAACGCAACGATGCGGTTCAGCCCGTAGGATTCGCCCAGGATCCGCACCGGGCGCGCGAGGTAGGAGTAGCTGAAGTAGTCGCCGCCGAAGAAGGCCAGCATCAGGCCCACGCCCACGAAGGAGAGCCCGAACGTCACCAGGATCGAGTCGACCTCGAGCTGGCCCTGGCTTTTCGCGCGGCGCACCAGCGGCAGCAGCATGAAACGGTAGATCAGCCAGTTCAGCGCGAAGGCCAGCGGTGCCACGACGAACAGTGTCAGCAGCGGGCTGACCTGCCCGGCGGTGTACAGCCAGAACGCGACGAAGGCGCCCACGACCAGAACCTCGCCGTTGGCCAGGTTCATGATCCGCGCCATGCCGTATTGCAGGTTCAGCCCCATGGCGATCAGCGCGTAGGTGCCGCCCAGCACGAGCCCGGTTATCACGATGTCCATGCCGTCTCCGTCGGTCGTGCAGCGCCCGGGAACCGTGCGGCCCCCGGGCAGGGTTCAGGCCTCAGTTCGAGCCGCGGGCCCGCACTTCGGCAGCGCCTTCGCGCCCGGTCGAGGCGACGCCCTGGAACAACCCGTCCTGCCACTGGCCGACGGTCCAGAAGGCGGCGTTGTTGTTGTTCTCGTCGAACTCCAGCGTGCCGATCACGGTGTCGAAGCTATTGTCCTTGATGTGCTGGATGATCGCCTCGTTATCCATCGTGCCCACCGCCTCGATCGCCTGTTCCAGCGCCTGGAAGCTGGAATAGACCATGGCCGAGGCCCAGAAGTCGGGCTTCTCGCCGGTGACTTCCTCGTGCCGCTTGGCGTATTCCTGGAAGGCCGCGCCGTCGGCATCCACGCCGCCGATGCCCAGCACGCCCTCGACGCTTTCGCCGAAGCGGCCGTAATAGGACGGGAAAGCGGTCGCCACGGCGGTGAAGAACGCGCCGGGGTTCAGCCCCTCGATCTGCGCCTGCTCGGTCAGGCCGAACGTGTCGGGCGGGTAGGACCAGGCAACGAAGGCGTCAGGGTCCGAGCCCGCCGCGCCCTTGATGACGGTCGACAGGTCCTGCGTGCCCAGCGGGTACGAGGTGTCGTAGACGATCTCGAAGCCCGCCGCCTCAAGAGCGGGGCGCGCGTTCTGCGACAGCTCGATCCCGAAGGCGTCGGCCACGTTGACCATCGCGATCCGGTTGCCGATGTCGCCGCGCTCGCGCAGGTCGCTCAGCACCTGGGCCACGCCCTCGGTGATCGGCTTGGCGCCGCCCAGCGAGATGAAGACGTTGGGGAACTGCTCGACCAGCGCCTCGGTGTCGTCGACCGTCGCCGTCGATGTGATCATCGGATAGCCGAAGCGGTTGAAGATCGGCGCCGCGGCCAGGTTGAGCCCGGTCGAGTAGGGCGGCAGGATGATGTCGGCCTCGTCCTGCGTCGCCAGGCGCTGCACGGCCTTGATCGTCTCGCCGGGGTTTGTCTGGTCGTCGTACTCGATCAGCTCCAGCATGTGCTGCGTGCCGTCGACCATCAGGCCGCCGCGGCCGTTCACGTCCTCGATCCACAGCCGCACGTTGGGCCAGTAGCTGACCGCAGCGCCGCCGGCCAGCGGACCGGTCTTGGGCGCGACCGCGCCCACGGTCAGCGTGGGGGTGTCGTTCTCGGCGAGGGCGGTGCTGGCCAGCAGCGTCGCGGCAAGGCCGATGGCTCCGAAAGTCCTGCGTTTCATGGGGGGTCCTCCTCTGTTGATGGCGCGTTGCGCGCCTAGTTGGCCGCCGTCGCGCGCGGCTGGGTGACGAAACTGGTTTCGGTGAACTCGGCCACGACGCTGTCGCCGCCGAAGCGGCCGTAGCCCGAAGCCTTCAGCCCGCCGAAGGGCAGCGCGGGGTCGTCGTAGACGGTCGAGCCGTTGACATGCACGATGCCCGCCTCGATCCGGTAGGCGACCTGCCGGGCGGCGGCGATGTCGCGCGACCACACCGCCGCGGCTAGGGCGAAGTCGCTGTCGTTGGCGACGCTGATCGCCTCGTCGGCATCGGCGACGCGGATGATCCCCAGCGCGGGCCCGAAGGTCTCCTCGGCGTAGATCCGCATGCCGAAGGTGACGTGGTCGAGCACGGTGGGCTGCATCAGCCGGTTGAAGGATTCGCCCCCCGTGACCAGCGTCGCGCCCTTGCGCACGGCGTCCTCGATCAGGCCCTTCACGCGCAAGGCCGCATCGGCGGTGATCAGTTGCCCGGCCGCGCCCGGCGGCGCGGCGAGATCGGGCAGGCGCAGCGCCTCGGCCTCGGCCCGCAGGGCGGCGACGAACGGCTCGGCGATCGCGTCCTCGACGATCACGCGGCCGGTCGACATGCAGATCTGGCCCTGGTTGAAGAACGCGCCCTGTGCCACGACCCGTGCCGCGGCCGCGATGTCGGCACCCGCAAGCACGACCACCGGCGCCTTGCCGCTGAGTTCCAGCAGGCAACGCTTGAGGTGCCGCGCCGCGATCAGCGCCACCTCGCGCCCGACGCGGGTCGAGCCGGTGAAGTTCACGCGCCGCACGGCCGGATGCGCGATCAGCGCCTCGACCACCGCGTGGGCGTCGTCGGGCGCGTTGACTACGTAGTTGATCGCCCCCTCGGGCAGGCCGGCATCCAGCAGCGCCTGGGCGACCATCTCGTGGGTGCGCGGGCACAGCTCGGAGCCCTTGAGCACCACGGTGTTGCCCAAGGCCAGCGGCGCCGCGACCGCCCGCACCGCCAGGGTCACCGGCGCGTTCCACGGCGCGATGCCCAGCACCACGCCCACCGGCCGCGTCACGCGCGTGTAGGCAACGCCGGGGTTGCCGGCGGTGTAGGGCGCCGACCCGATCCGGTCGGTCAGCGTCGCGCAATGGCGCAGCGTGTCCGAGGCGACGGCGATGTTGAAGTGGGTCCAATCGGCGGTCGCGCCCACCTCGCGGTGGGCCACCTCGACGAACGCCGACTTGCGCGCCTCCAGCAGGTCGGCCGCGCGCAGCAGCACCCGCGCCCGCTCGGCCGGATCGGTCGCCGCCCATGCAGGATGCGCCGCAGCCGCCGCGCCCGCGGCGTCCGCGGCCACGGCCTCGGTGCAGGCCGCGGCGCGCGTGATCACCTCGGACGTCAACGGGTCGGTCCGGTCGAACGTCGCGCCTGGCGCACGTGCGGGATCGCTCCCGCCGATGATGGCGTGGGCTTCGAACATGATCCTCCCAAATCCTGCTCGACCGGATGTCTCCCCCCGGGCCAGGGAAGGATGAGTTGCATTCCGCGCGTCGTAAATGTCATTCTGCCGCGCATAATTGTCATTTTCTGGCATTCGCGCGAAAGTCACCGATGCACGACACGGCCCGCTCGCCCGCGCAGACCGAAACGCCCCTGCGCGCCGAGCCGCTGCGCGCGGGACTGCAGCCGCTGGTCTTCGGCCGGTCGGGCCTGCTCGGCTCGCATAACTTCCGCGCATTGCTGCTGAGCGCGGGCACCGCATCGCTGCAGATCGACGAGACGGTGGAGCGTTTGCAGGCGCCGTGCCTGCTCTGGACGCCGTGGAACACGCAGGCCCGGCTGGTCGTCGCCCCGGGCAGTCGCGGGCATCACCTGGTGCTGGGCGCATCGCTGCTGTCGGTGGCGCTGCGGCATTCGCCCCACGCAGCTGAGCTCGGCTACATGGCCGAGCGGCGCTACCTGGTGACACTCGACCCGGCCGACGGCGACGCGGCGACCCTGCAGGCCTGTTTCGAGGGGCTTGCCGTCGAGACGCGGCAGGACCGGCCCATGTCGTCCAGCCTGGTCGAGGCGCATCTTTCGATCCTGCTGGTGACGCTCTACCGCGCGCTCAAGGCCGGGCCCTACGGGCTGCAATCGGGATTCGCGTCCTCCAGCCTCGGCAGCCGCTTCATCGCGCTGATCGAGGCGCATCTGGGCGAGCGCTGGTCCGTGGCGGCCTTTTGCGCCGCGCTGGGCGTCGGCCGCGACCGGCTGCACGCCACCTGCCTGCGCGATTTCGGCCGCCCGCCGGGCCTGATGATCCGCCAGCGCACGATGCTCGAGGCGCGGCGCCTGCTCGAGCAATCCACGTTGTCGGTGGACCAGATCGCCCAGCGGCTGGGCTTCGGCAGCGGACCGCAGTTCAACCACTTCTTCAAGGGGATCGAGGGCGTGCCCCCCGGTGCATGGCGCCGGCAGGTGCGATCGAGCGACCGCACACGGCCGCCGCCCGTGGACCTGTCCGCCTGGCCGTGACCCAACCGACGGCGGCGTAAGGGCAGGGCGGCTGGCGAGGCACGGCAAAAACCGTTACCGTCCCGGCAATCTTCGCGAACAGAGAGCAGGTCCGACCGTGAACCCACAGACCGTCCCCGCCGTCACTTTCCACACCCGCGTGCGCAACCCCGAAGTGCCGGGCGACAACCCGTTCGAATGGCGCGACGTCTCATCGGACGACATTTTCGCCGGCAAGCGCGTCGTCGTCTTCGGCCTGCCCGGCGCGTTCACCCCGGCCTGCAGCGACAGCCACCTGCCGGGATACGAGCGGCTGCACGACGACTTCATCGCCGAGGGCATCGATCAGGTCGTCTGCACCGCCGTCAACGACGCCTTCGTGATGTTCCAGTGGGCCAAGGCGCTGGGGGTCGAAAAGGTGACGATGCTGCCCGACGGCAACGGCGTCTTCGCGCGCCGCATGGGCATGTTGGTCGACCGCTCGAACCAGGGGATGGGGATGCGCAGCTGGCGTTACTCGATGCTGGTCGAGGATCGCGAGATCACCCAGATCTTCGCCGAGCCCGACATCTGCGAGATCCCGTCGAGCATCCCCATGAATCGCTCGGCGGCCGAGGTGATGCTGGAGCATATCCGCGGCGGCGCCTGACGCGGTCGCGCCGGCGCCGCCGCCCTGTTTCATTCGGCAGGGTCGGGGGCCGCCGTCCGTCCCGGCGGCGCCGTCTCGGGCGAGTCGCCGTAGAGCGTGCCGGGCAGTTCCGACGGCATGGCGTGGTCGGCCTCGTCGTCGTTGCGGAAGCGCTGGTTGTGCCGGTAGACCATCAGCGGGTCCCAGCTGAGCGCCTTGAACAGGCCGATGACGATCAGCAGGATGACGATGGCAAACGGGAAACCCGCGACCACGGCCGCCGCCTGCAGCGCCGACAACCCGCCGGCCAGCAGCAGCACGGACGCAACCGCGCCCTCGGAGATCGCCCAGAAGATCCGCTGCACCTTCGGGGGATCGGGATCCCCGCCCGCTGTCAGCATGTCGATCACGAACGAGCCCGAGTCCGACGACGTCACGAACCACAGCACGATCAGGATGATCGCGAAACCGGACATCAACTCGGACGCGGGGAAGTAGTCGAGCAGCGCGAACATGGCGTTGCCGTAGGATTCCCGCGTCGCCTCGATCAGCGTCGGGTCGCCCGACAGCGAGATCGACAGCGCCGTGCCGCCGAAGGCCGAGAACCAGAAGAACATGATCGATGCGGGGATCAGCATGACGCCCAGCAGGAATTCGCGGATTGTGCGGCCACGGCTGATGCGGGCGACGAAGACGCCGACGAAGGGTGCCCAGCTGACCCACCACGCCCAGTAGAAGATGGTCCAGCTGTCCTGCCAGGTGCCACCGTCGGTCCAGGCCTCGGCCCAGGTGCCCCAGGACACGAGGTCGCTGACGTAGGCGCCGTAGGACTGGACGAAGGTGTCGAAGATGAACAGCGTCGGCCCGACCGCCAGGATGAAGGCCAGAAAGACGATGCTCAGCAGGATGTTGATGTTCGACAGCCGCTTGATCCCGGCGTCGAGGCCCGCGACCACCGACAGGGTGGCCAGCGCCGTGATCCCGGCGATGACGACGATCTGGACGAACGCGCTTTGCGGCACGCCGAAGACCTGGCCCAGGCCCGAGTTGATCTGCATCGCGCCCAGACCAAGCGAGGTCACGATGCCGAACATCGTGCCGAAGACGGCGAGGATGTCGACCACGTCGCCCCAGAAGCCGAAGATCCGGTCGCCGAGGATCGGGTAGAGCGCCGAGCGCACCGTCAGCGGCAGCCCCTTGCGGAAGTGGAAATACGCGAGACTCAGCGCCACGACCGCATAGATCGCCCAGGCGTGGAAGCCCCAGTGCAGGAAGGACAGCGTCATCGCCTGCTTGGCGGCGGCCTCGGTCTCGGCGTCGCCCACGGGGGGGGCGAAGAAGTGATAAAGCGGCTCGGCCGCGCCCCAGTAGATCAGCCCGATGCCGATCCCCGCCGAGAACAGCATCGCCGTCCAAGAGAACAGATCATAGGCCGGCGCCTCGGTCATGCGGCCCAGCCGGATGTCGCCGAAGCGGCCGAAGGTCAGGTACAGCACCGCGATCAGCAGCACGTTGACCAGCAGGATCATCGCCCAACCCAGCGTGCTGACCAGCCAGGTCTGCGCGCCCGAGAAGATCGTGTTGGCCGTGTCGCTGAACAGCGCGCCGAAGATGATGAAGCCGACGATCAGGATCGCCGAAACCGAGAAGACGCGCCGGTTCACCCGCGGGAAGAACAGCAGCGGTCGCTGGCTCATTCGGTGGTCGTTGTTGTCCATGTCGTTGTCCCGTCCCTGTCATTCGGCGGCGGAACGCGGATCCTTTGCCCGCACCCCGCTGGCCGGTTCCCGACACGCGATGCGGTCGCGCCGCGCGCGTCGCATCGTCCGCCGGGTCGGCCGCGCCGGATTGGAGGCATGAACCAACAAGAAGAACGATAGGTTCCCGAAAACCTTCTTCGCCAGTCGCGGGGTTCGGGCCTAGATCGCCAGGCTTGACGTCCGGTGCCGTTCGATCCAGCGCAGGAACGCGTCCTCGGGCATCGGCCGGGCCAAGTGATAGCCCTGCAGCACGTCGCAGCCCAGCGCCTTGAGCGCGTGCGCCTGCTCCAGCGTCTCGACCCCCTCGGCCGTCAACCCGATGCCGAGCGCGCGGCCCATGTCGGCCAGCGCCTTGACCAGCGGCGCGCGGCCCGTCCCGGTCTCCTGCGCGATGCGGGTGATGCTGCGGTCGAGCTTGATGCGGTCCGGCCGGATCGCGGAAAGCGCCGAGACCGAGGCGCGGCCGCTGCCGAAATCGTCGATCTCGATCTCGATCCCGCGGTCGCGCAGCTGCTGGAGCACCTGCGCCAGCTCTCCGCCGAACCGGTCGAAGTCGATCGTCTCGAGCAGCTCGAAGGCGACATGGCAGGGCCAGTCGCCCTGCGCGTCGATGGTCGAGAGCAGGTCCTCGGCGAACAGCCGCTCGAGGCTGACATTGACCGACAGGCGCGGGATGTCGTGCCCCAGCCCGCGGATCCGCCGCACCATGGCCATCGCCTCGGCGAAGACGTGCGCGTCGATCTTCGCCAGAAGGTCGGATTCGGCGGCGACGGGCAGGAAGTCGCAGGGGGTCGTCTCGCCCAGCACCGGATCGTGCCAGCGCACCAGCGCCTCGACGCCGTGCAGGGCCCGGCTTCGGGCACAGATCTGCGGCTGCAGCCACACCTGAAGCCGGCCCTCGGCCAGCGCCTCGGTCAGGTTGTCGGCGATCACCTTGCGCTTTTCCGCGGCGACGCGCAGCGCGCTGTTGAAGAATGCGTGGCGCCCGCGGCCGCGCCGCTTGGCATCGTAGAGCGCGATGTCCGCGTCCTCCTGGATCTGGCACAGCGCGCCGGCCCGGGCCAGCGCGATGCCGACGCTGGCGCCCGAGCGCAGGACCATCGCGCCGTTGCGCGTCGGCTGCGCGCAGGCCTCGATGATCGCGGCGCCCAGCCGCGTCGCGCGGTCGACGCAATCCGGCCCGTCCAGCACGATCGAGAATTCGTCGCCGCCGATGCGGGCGATGAAGTCGCGCGGTTCGGTCAGCATGCGCAGCCGTTTCGCGATTTCGACCAGCAGGAAGTCGCCCGCCGCGTGGCCGAAGGCGTCGTTGATCGACTTGAACCGGTCGAGGTCGATGTGAAGGAAGCAGACGTCGCCGTCGCCCTCGAGCGTCTGGCCCAGCTTGCGCAGGTGCCGCTCGAGCGACCGGCGGTTGCCCAGGCCGGTTAGCGCGTCGTGCCGGGCCTCGTAGGCGCTTTGGCGCAGCGCCGCCTCGGTCGCCTCGCGCGCCTCGATCAGGCTGCGCTCGCGGCGCACGTCCTCGGTCACGTCGACGCTGACGCCGATGGCGCGCAGGGCGGTTCCGTCGGCGGCGCGGATGATGCGGGCGCGGGAATCCAGCACCCGTTCGGCGCCGGTATCGGTCCGGATGCGGAAGCGGTTCACGAAGGTCTCGCCGGTGGCGCAGCTTTCGGCGAACCGCGCCTCGGTCAGGGCGACGTCGTCGGGGTGCACGCGCCGCAGCCAGCCCTCGTAGGTCTGCTCGAAGCCGCCCGGCGCGATCTCGTAGAGGTCCAGCATCGCGTCGTCCCAGGCGTTCCGGCCCGAGACGATGTCCATGTCCCAAATGCCGAGGCTGGCCGCCGAGGTCGCGAGCTTCACGCGTTCCACCGACAGGTCGAGCGCCTCGATCAGGCCGGTCTTCTCGGCCTCGCGCTGCCGCAGCGCGGTCGCGAGCGCGTCAATCTCGTCGCGCGGGGCGGCGTCGGACATGGTGCCGGCCGGCGCGTAGATCCGCGACAGCCGCTCGATCCGGCGCATCGTCGTCCGCATGAAATACCACGACAGGACGAGCGACAGCAGCAGGCTTTTGAGCAGCCCCGCCGCCAGTACGATCGCCGTCCGCTTCGAGAAGTCGGCGGCGGCGACGATCGGGTCGACCTGCACGGTGACCCGACCCACGGGCATGTCCAGTTCGTCGACGACCAGCGGGATCTCGGTGCTCACCGGCGTGCTGCCGAAGACCCGGCCGAGGTTCTGCAGCGCCCAGCGGTCGGCCGGTTGCGACACCGCGACCAGCGTGTCGCCGAAATCGTCGATGACCGAGGCGCCGATCACCGCCGGCTCTTGCACGATGGCGGTCAGCAGGTCGTGCGCCGCGATCCGGTCGAGCCGGAAGGCCGACCGCGTCAGGCTGTCCTGCAGCGGCTGGATCAGCTTCGCGCCCAGGGTGTCGATCCGCGCGCGTTCGACGCGCATGTCGGCGTAGATCTGCAGCGCGGTCAGCGCGCTGCCGATCGCAAGCGCGATGCCCGCCGCGGCCAGTGCCAGCTTGAGCGACAGGCGGCCGCGCGGAGCGGCAGTGGAGGCGGGGGCGTCAGCCATGATAGCGCGCCACGATCTCGTCGACGGCGCCCGCGGCCTGCAGGACCGCGATCGCGCCGGCGTAGTCCTCCATCAGGGCGGGCGAGACCGTGTGGCTCGCTGCCACGTAGACGTCGGCGATCGCCACCGGAATGCCCTGCACCAGCCGCTCGGGGTGGCCAAGATCCTCCCAGATCCAGCGCGCGGCCGAGCGGGTCAGCGCCCAGGCGTCGATCCGGCCCATGCGCAATTGCTGCGTGGTGATCAGCGGCGTGCTGGCGCGGACCAGGTTGTCGAAGCCCAGCCGCGACAGCATGACGTCCATCGCGGTGTCGGTCTCGACCCCGATGCGGTCCAGTTTGCGCGCCTCGTCCAGCGTGTCGATCGCTGGCCCGAGCGTATTGAACACGTTGTGCACCGTGTGGGTGCGCGCCACCCACGCGCAGGAGCGTTCGCGCGCCGGGCTGCGGAAATAGGCCGGCAGCAGGTGATCCTCGCGCCGCATGATCGTCTTCACCGCCCGCGCGAAGGGCACGAAGGTGATGTCGAGCGAGCGGCCCGACAGCGCCGCGGCGCGCTGCAAGATCTCGATCGACAGGCCGGGGCGGTCGGGGTCCTGCATCATGAGCGGCGGGTAATAGGCGGCCACCACCCTGTCCGGTAAATGCGCCGCCAGCGACGGCGCGGCGAGCGTCGCGCAGGCCAGCGCGCCCGTCAGCACGGCTCGCCTGCTGGGGGCGTACTCTGGCCCGTATGCGGGCCTGCGCGACGCTGGCCGCGCGTCGCGGCGCCGCCCTGCGGCGGTCGGGTCCGGCATGTTCGTTTCCAAGCGGTCTGGCCTGCGGACAAGAGTGTGTCCCCGTCCCGGGACCGTGCCGTTCACGGATGGCCTGAACGGCAATGGCCCTTCGAGAGCGCCGGCGGCGCATGCGGAGACTTCGCCGGCACGTTGGGCGGAATTCGTTTAGGAGTCCTTAACGGTCGCGCGACGGCCAAGGCGGACGCGACGTCCGCGCAAGATGTCGCCGGTTGTTCCGGTATACGGATCTTAGTTCTGAATAGCGGTGCGGATGCTTGCCGCGATGCGCGGCATAGCCTACGACTGGGCGTCGAACGTTTCCGGGTGGCGGCCCCGTGGTTCGACCGCGGATGTGGGCCGCCCCGGTTGAGGGGGAGAGAAGACGTGTCCACGCTGCCGCTGACCATCGCCACGACCGATTACGATCATTTCCGCGACATCCGCACTGGCGCCGTGCGCCCCGAGGGGGTCGACCTCAATTGGCTGCTGCTGGGCCACCACGAATGCTTTGCCCGGATGACCGCGAACCGCGAGTTCGACCTGTCCGAGATGTCCTTCGCCAAGTTCTCGACCCAGGTCACGCGCAAGGACAGCGATCTGATCGGGCTGCCGGTGATCTGCTCGCGGCTGTTCCGGTTCTCGTCGTTCTACGTCAACCGCAAGTCGGGCATCGAGAAGGTCGAGGACCTGTACGGCAAGACCGTCGGCAGCCCCGAATGGGCGCATTCGGCGGCTGTCTGGATCCGCGGCTGGATGCAGAACGACCTTGGCATGGACATGACCCGCATCCGATGGGTGCAGGCCGGCGCCAACGCGCCGGGCCGCGAGGAGAAGGTCGAGCTGAACCTGCCCGACGGGATTGAGATCGACCGCGTCAAGGACAAGTCGCTGTCCGAGATGCTGGCGAGCGGCGAGCTCGACTGCGCGATCATCGCCCGTCCGCCGACCTGCTTTCTCGAAGATCACCCGGACGTGGTGCGCCTGTTCCCGGATTTTGTCGGCATGGAGGAGCAGTACTTCGCCGACACGGGCATCTGGCCGATCATGCACATCGTCGCCATGAAAAAGTCGGTGCACGACGCACACCCCTGGGTGGCCCGCAATTTGTTCAACGCCTTCGACGAATCCAAGCGCCGCAGCGTCGAGCGGCTGCTCGACCCGGCGGTGTCGCGCTATCCGCTGGCCTGGCTGCCCACCTACGGGCGGCGCATGCAGGGCATCTTCGGCAAGGACCCGTTTCCATTCGGAGTCGAGCCCAACCGCAAGACGTGGGAGATGATGGGGCTCTACACCCACCAGCAGGGCATCGCGCACCGGCAGTTCACGCCCGAAGAGATCTTTCCCGACAGCGTCAACACGCGGGTCATCATCTGACGGCGCCGCGCTTGTTCCGGTATGCGGTATGCAGTTCCAATTGACGTGGCCGCGCCGCGCGTCGCGGGGCTAGGCTTCGGAAGGAGGAGACGAGGGAGGATCCATGAGCGCGCATCCGACATCCGGTGGAGCGGTCGAGGCCGGCGTGCTGGCCGACCTCGCGGCGGCCAGCCGCATCCTGGCAGCGCGCGGCGTCGTGGACGGCTTCGGTCATGTCTCGATGCGTCATCCGCACGCGCCCGACCGATACCTGATGGCCCGCGCGATCGCGCCCGCGCTGGTCACCCCGGACGACATCGTGGAATACGACCTCGACAGCACGCCCTGCGCCGCCGACGCGCCGAAGGGCTTTCTCGAACGGTTCATCCACGGCGAAATCCTGCGCGCCCGGCCCGACATCCATTCGGTCGTGCATTCGCATTCGCCCTCGGTGATCCCGTTCGGCCTGACGGACGTGAAGATGGGCGCGATGTTCCACAACGCCGCCTTCCTCGCGCAGGGCGTACCGGTCTTCGACATCTCCGAGCGCTTCGGCGAGACCGACATGCTGGTCTGCGACTGCGCCAAGGGCGTGGCGCTGGCGGAAAGCCTGGGCGACAAGGACATCGCCCTGATGCGCGCGCACGGCTCGGTCGCCTGCGGGCCCAACCTGCAGGTCGCGGTGTTCCGCGCCGTCTACACCGAGGTCAGCGCCCGCATCCAGCACTGGAGCCACGCGCTGGCCGGCGGCGGCCCCATCGCGGCGCTGAGCCCGGCCGAGGGCGCGCTGGCCGACGTGCCGAACCAGACCGCCGGGTTGCGCGCCTGGGACCTGTGGCGGTCCGAGATCCGCGAGCAGACCGGCTGGTGACGGAGGAGACATGAGCGAGACCGAGGACAAGAAGGCGCGGCTGGCCCTGGCCCTGCGCATGCTCGAACGGGCCGGGATAGTCGATCACAACGGCCATGCCAGCATCCGCCTGGGCGACGACCGGATGCTGATCAACATCGGCGCGCGGCCGCGCTGCCGGCTGACCGCGGCCGACATCTGCACGATCGACTTAGATGGCGCGGTGATCGAGGGCGACGGCAAGCCGCCGCTCGAGTTCCACCTGCACGCCGGCATCTACCGCGCGCGCCCCGACGTCGGCGCCGTGGTGCACGCGCATCCGCGCTGGTCGACCTACCTCACAATGACGGGCCACGACTACGCCCCGGTCTACGCACAGGGCGTGCTGGTCTACCCGATGCCCGTGCTCGACACGCCGGACTCGATCAACTCGCCCGAGATGGCGGCGCGGATGGCGGACGTGCTGGGCAACCGGCCGGCCGCGCTGATGAAGGCGCACGGCTCGGTCGCCGTGGGCACCGACATCACCGAGGCTTTCGTGCTGGCCACCTATATCGAGGAAAGCGCCGAGCGGCAGGTGCGCGCGATGCAGATCGGCACGCCGTACCGGTTTTCGGAAGACGAGATTGCCGCCTGCACGCAGAAGCTGCGCTCGCCCGCGCTGTTCGCCAAGACCTGGGATCATTTCCAGGCCAAGCTGGAGGACGGATCATGAGCGCGCAGGACCGCCCCCGTCTGGCCGCCGTCATGGGCTGGCCGGTGATGCATTCCCGCTCGCCCCTGATGCACGGTTACTGGATGGAGCGGCTGGGCCTGACCGGCGGCTACGTCCCCCTCGCGATCGAGCCGGGTGCGCTGGCGCCGGCGCTGAAGGCGCTGCATCCGCTGGGCTTCGCCGGCTGCAACCTCACGATCCCGCATAAGCAGGACGCGCTGGCCATCGTCGACGAGATCGACGAGGTCGCGCGGCGCATTGGCGCCATCAGCTGCGTCGTGGTCCGGCCGGACGGCACGCTGTTCGGCACGAACAACGATTGGCTGGGCTTCCTCGGCAACCTGTACGAGGCGCAGCCGGACTGGCGCGCCGACGCTGGGCCGGTCACCGTGATCGGCGGCGGCGGCGGCGCGCGCGCGATCGTGCACGCGATGCTGTCCGAGGGCGTGCCCGAACTGCGGCTGGTCAACCGCACGCAGGCGCGCGCGCAGCAGATCGCAGACACGTTCGGCGGCCCGGTCACTGTCCTGCCGTGGGAGGACCGGCACGACGCACTGGACGGCGTGACGCTCGCGATCAACACCACGAGCCAGGGCATGGTCGGGATGGAGCCGCTCGACCTGCGGCTCGACGCGCTGCCCGCGGACGCCATCGCAGCCGACATCATCTACACCCCGCTCGAGACGCCGTTCCTGGCGGCGGCGAACGCCCGCGGCAACGCCACAGTCAACGGGTTGGGCATGCTGCTGCACCAGGGGCCGCCCGCGTGGAAGCTGTGGTTCGGCCTGACCCCCGAGGTCACGCCCGAGCTGCGCGCGCGGCTGGAACGCAGCATCCTGGGGCGGTGAGCGGGGCCGCGACCCGCCAGGGCCGACGATGAGCCCCGAGACCTTCGGCCAGATCCTCGCCGTCTGCTCGGCCGTCAGCTTCGCACTGGCCAACGTCTTCATCTCGCGCACCACCCGGTCGGGCGGCGACAAGGGGGTGATGTTCTCGGTCCTGGTCACGATGGCCTTTTCGGGCGCGCTGTGGCTGCTGCTCGAGGCCGGGGGCGGCGGGCTGTCCGACGCGCCGGATTTCTGGCGTGGCTTCGGCTGGTTCGTCTTCGCCGGCGTGTCGGCCATGGTCTTCGGCCGCAGCCTGGTCTTCGAATCGCTGCGCCGGCTGGGCGTCACCCGCGCGACGGCGGTCAAGCGCCTGAACCCGTTCTTTTCGGTGGCGCTGGCCGCGGTCTTCCTGTCCGAGGCGATCACACCGCGCGGCGCCGCGGGGATGGCCGCCATCGCCATCGCCTTCGCCGTGCTGATCCATCAGAGCTTTCGCGACCGCGGCAAGCTCAACGTGCAATCGCCGGCGCCGTCGTCCTATCTGTTCGGGTTGGGCGGCGCGATGGCCTACGCGGTGGCCTACGTGGCTCGCGCGGCCGGGCTCGACCACATGCCGGCGCCCGCGTTCGGCACCTTCGTCAGCGCCGTGTCGGGCTTCGTGGTCTTCGCTGGCATCGCTGTCGTCTCGACCCGTTACCGCGGCTATTTCGCGAACATTTTCAGCAGCCTGGACCGCTGGATCGTGCTGGGCGCGATCATGGTTTCGGGCGGGCAGATCCTGCTGTTCGCAGCCCTTGCCTACGAAAGCGTGTCCACCGTGGTGATGATCGCCTCGGTCGAGATCTTCTTCTCGATCATCCTGTCGGTGCTCGTCTTTCGGAGCGAATCCGCGCCGCGCTGGCCGGTCCTGGCCGCCGCCGCGCTGGCGATGGTCGGCGTCGTGCTGGTGGCGACGGGATGAGCGGGCGTGCCGTTAGCGCAGTCACTCAAAGCGTTCCGCTATGCGGATAGGCGTCCCATTGACTGGGATGGCGGAGTATGCAGAGTTGGTAGGAGAAAACGGAACGCGCGGAGGGGAGGCCACGCGACGTGCTCGTCGGGAACAGCGAAACGGGCTTTCGGCCCTTGACGAGGAATCGTCGGCCAGCGGCCCGGCAGAGGCTTTCGCCCGGGCCGCGACACGCCGATCGGCACACCGGTTTCGAACGCGGGGCGGTGCCCCGTATCCGCCGGGCGGCGGCACCGTCGCCCACGGCTTTGTCGGTATCGAGGGTTTCGGTTTTTCGGTGGTCGGGCCAGGCGCCCGCCGCACCGTGCTCGCGGTACGCGAGACATGCATGCACGCCCCGCGGGGCGGTCGTGTCAAAGCAGGCGCCGAATGGCGCGAACCAGGGAGGAAGCACATGAAAAGAACGTTTCTGAAGGCGCTCGCCGCGACCATCGTCGCCGGCGCGACCGCCGGTTTCGGCGTCGCGGCCCAGGCGCAGGACGCGGCCGAATTCTACGACGGCAAGGTCATCAAGTGGATCGTGCCCTACGATCCGGGCGGCGGCTACGACGAGTACAGCCGGATGCTCATTCCCTACATGGAGAAATATACCGGTGCCCGCGTTGATATCGTGAACATGCCCGGTTCCGGCGGCATGAAGGGCGCCGTAGAGATCTTCAACTCGCCCTCGGACGGGCTGACGGTCGGCATCATCAACGGCTCGGCCATGGTGACCAACCAGCTCGCCGACATCGCGGGCGCCGACTACCGCGTGGGCGATTACAACTACCTCGGCCGCATGGTCGCCGACCGCCGCGTCTTCGTGGCCAGCGACAGCAGCGGCATCCGCTCTTTCGAGGATTTCCGCGACAACGGCATGACCGAGATCGTCGGCGCGACCGGCCTCGGCGGCTCGACCTACGTGGACGCGGTCATCGCGGGCGAGGTGCTCGACATGGAGCAGCGCGTGGTCCACGGCTTCGACCGCTCGGGCGACATCCGCACCGCCATGCTGCGCGGCGACGTGCACGCGATGTGGGGCTCGATCGGCTCGGCGCTCGACGGTATCAACCAGGGCGAGCACTACGTGATCCTGCACGGCGAGAAGAACCCGACCGGCGTGCTGGAAGGTGTGCCCAGCGTCTACGACATCGCCGCCGACATGGAGAACGCCGAGGAGAAGATCCAGATCCTCGAAAGCTGGGATGCACTGTCCGCCGTCGGTCGCCCGGTCGCGGCACCTCCGGGCGTGCCCGAGGATCGCATGGCGTTCCTGCGCGACGCGTTCGAGCAGGCGATGAACGACCCCGATTTCGTGCAGGAAGCGCAGGAGGCCAAGCGCGACATCCTGTTCGCCTCGGGCGAGGAGATGGGCCGGATCGCCAAGGCGGCGACCGAACTGTCCCCCGAGATCGAAGACCTGTTCGTGAGGGCCATTCGCGGCGAGATCTGATCGACGCGGAGACCATGTGAACCCGCCCCTGTCGCGCGCCGGCAGGGGCGGTCACCAACGCAAGGCGCTGGCTCAGAGGACGGGCAATGACACTAATCGAGGGTATTACCAGCGGATTCCTGCAGTCGATCAGCTGGGCCGTGTTCCCCTACCTGCTCGGCGGCTCGATTTTCGGACTGATCATCGGGGTGATCCCGGGCCTTTCCGGCCACTTCGCCATGGCGATGGCCGTGACGTTTCTCTACACGATGGAGCCCGGCGCAGGCATCGCCTTCCTGCTGGGGGCGCACGCCACGGTGGCGCAGGGCGGGGGCCTGACGGCGATCCTGTTCTCGACCCCCGGCACCGGTCAGAACGCGGCGACGCTGCTGGACGGCCCGCCGATGCGCGACAAGGGCGAGGCCGGCGTCGCCGTCGGCGCCGCCATGGCGTCGTGCTTCCTGGGCGCGACCTTCGGCGCGATCGTGCTCGCGCTGCTGATCCCGGTCCTGCGCGAGGTGGTGCTGTTCTTCGGCCCGCCCGAGGTGTTCGTGCTGGCCTTCCTCGCGCTGACCTTCGTGGCCGTGCTCGGCAAGGAGGACATGACCCGCAGCCTGATCGCGGCGCTGCTTGGCCTGCTGCTGGCGATGATCGGCGTCGACAACGTCACCAACACCGAACGCTTCACCATGGGGTCCGAGCGCATGGCCGACGGGCTGTCGCTGGTGCCGGTGATCCTGGGCCTCTTCGCCGTGGCCGAGATGATCGACCTGTGGGCGCGCGGCGGATCGCTGGCCAAGGACATGCCGACCGCGCTGTCGGCCAAGGACACGCAGAAGCAGATCTTCAAGGGCATCGGCACCGCCTTCACCCATTGGTGGCTGGTGATGCGCTGCTCGGCCATCGGCACCACGATGGGCCTGATCCCGGGCCTCGGCTCGGCCCCCGCGGCCTTCGTCGCCTACGGCCACGCCAAGCAGACGTCGAAGGACAAGGCCAGCTTCGGCAAGGGCAACGTCGAGGGCGTGATCGGCCCCGAGGCCGCCAACGACGCGGTCGAGGGCGGGGCGCTGGCCTCGACGCTGGCCTTCGGCATCCCAGGCTCGTCCTCGATGGCGATCCTGTTGTCGGGGCTGTTCATCCTGGGACTCGAGACCGGCCCGGTGATGCTGAACACCAACGTGGACCTCGTGTTCATCATGATCTTCACGATCATCATCGGCAACCTGATCGGCACGATCGTCGGCATGTTCCTGGTGAACCCGCTCAGCCGGGCGACTTCGATCCGCGCCAGCGTCATGGTGCCGGTGCTGATGGCGATCATCGCCACCGGCGCCTTCGCCGGCGACCGCGCGATCTTCGACATCGGCGTCGCCGTCATCTTCGGCATCGTGGGCTACGCGATGAAGGTGCTGAACTACTCGCGCGCCGCTTTGCTGATCGGCTTCGTGCTGGGCTTCGCGGTCGAGAAGAACCTGTACCTCGCGCTGCTGCTCGACGGGCCGCTCTTCATCCTGCAGCCGATCCCGCTGGCGCTGGCGATCATCACGATCGTCTTCCTCGGCTGGAACGTCTTCAGCATCTACCGTGACCGTCGCAGAAGGATCATTCCCGGTGAACCCGTCAACTGACCCGAACCCAACCCAAGAGTCCGAGAAGGCGCGCATCCTGCGCGCCCACGCGGCCAATCGCTTCGCGCTCGAGGTCTGCTTCCTGCTGGTGGTCGGCGTGCTGGTCGTCCTGGCCTTCCTCGAGGCGACGACCTACGCCATGGTCTCGGCGCGCACGCCTTTCGTCATCATGGTGCCGCTGCTGGCGCTGATCGTGATCCACGCGGTCCGGCTGTGGCGCGCCAGCGGCGGGTTCGAGGTGCGCGAGCGCGTCTCGGACACGTTGCGCGGCGGCAGCGTGCACTTCAACAAGGTGATCGGCTTCTCGGCGTGGATGGTCGCGCTGGTGGTGATGATCACGGTGCTGGGGCACTACGCCGGCATCTTCGCCTTCTGCGTGATCCTGATGCGGTTCCTGGCGGGCGAAAGCTGGAAGATGACGCTGCTGGTCGCGCTCGGCACGACGGCGTTCATCTTCGGCGTGTTCGAGGTGATCTTCAACATCGACCTCTACCGCGGCCTCGTGGTGCGCTACTTCATGGGCTACCGGGACTTCTAGATCGGGCGCAGCCGACCACCAAAAGAGAAAGGGCGCCGCGATCCGCGGCGCCCTTTTCCGTTCGCGGCGGGGCGGTGCCCTCAGACGCCGCCCTTGGTGTTGCGCGCGACCGCCTGTTCGCGCCCCTGCCGCGCGTCGATCCAGACGTCGATCAGGAACGGCCGGCCCTCGCGCACCGCGGCCACGCCCTCGGCCATGGCCGCTTGCAGCTCGGCCTGCGTGCGCACCGGGCCCACGCCGCCCAGCCCCTGCGCGCGGGCGAGGCCCGCGATGTCGGGGGCGGGATCGTCCAGCTTCTGGCCGACCCAGGCGTTCGCCTCGACCCTGCCGCGGCGCCGCGCCACGCTTTCCTGGTGCAGCTCGTCGTTGAAGTACGACCGGTTGTTCGCGATGATCGCCAGCAGCGGCAGGCGGTACTTGGCCGCCGTCCAGAAGGCGTTGATCCCCATCAGCGTGTCGCCGTCGCCCAACGTCGCGACCACCAGCCGCCCCGAGCCCTTCAGCGCCAGCGCGGCGCCGACGGCCAGTCCGGGCCCGCTGCCTATCCCGCCGCCGCCGTCCTTGCCGAGGAAGTCCAGCGGTTCGCGGTGCGGCCAAAGGTCGGTTGGCCAGCCGCGCGACAGCGCCGGGAAGGTCACCGGCGCGTCGCCGATCTCGGCCCTCAAAGCGCGGGCGATGTCGCGCTGGGTCAGCGTCCCGGACGCGGGCGGCTCGGTCGCGGTGAACGCGGGCAGGGCGGGCGCGGGGCGTGCGCCGTCGCCGAGGGCGCCCAGCAAGTCCTCGGCCGTGGCGTCCGGATCGGCCAGGAACTCGATGTCGATCGGCGCCAGGTCGTAGTGTTCCTGTCCCAGCCCGCGATGCAGATGCGCCTCTTCCGAGGCGTGGATGACCGTGCCGGCGAACCCTTCGGCACCGTAGCCCTGTTTCAGCATTCCGCCCAGATCCACCGAGCCGAGGCTGAGGATCGCGTCGGCCTCGGCCAGCACCGTGCGCGCCTCGGGCGACAGCTTGTTGAACGGCTGGCCAACATGGTTGGGGTGGTCCGACGGCACCATCGCGCCGGCCTTGAGGTCGGACAGCATCGCGGCGCCCAGCCGCTCGGCCAGCGCCACGCGGGTGGCCATGGCCCCGGCCGTGCGCGCGCCGCGGCCGAACAGGATGACCGGGCGGCGTGCCGCGTCCAGCGCGCGCGCCGCCTCGGCCAGGCGCGCGGGATCGGGGCGCACCACCGCCGGCACCGCGTGGCGCGCCGGGTCGGGCAGCGTCAGACCCTCCGGCGCCGGCGCCTCCTGCCAGCTCGCGTCGAGGTTGACGTAGACCGGTGCGCGTGGCGCGGTGTTGGTGATCTTCCACGCCCGCATCAGCGCCGTCGACGCCGCGGCTGCCGAGCCGGGCTGGTCGTCCCACTTGGTGAAGCTGCGCACCAGCGCGCCCTGGTCCTGCGTCGTGTGCAACCAGTCGATCCACGGGCGCCGCTCGGCCGCGTCCGTGGGGCCGGTGGCGCCCAGCACCAGCATCGGCACCCGGTCGGCCCAGGCGTTGAACATCGCCATCGAGCCGTGCAGCAGCCCGACATTCGAATGAAGCACGACCGCCAGCGCCCTGCCAGTCGCCTTGGCGTAACCGTGGGCGACCGCGACGGCGTGCTCCTCGTGCAGGCACAGGACGATCTCGGGGCGCTCGTTGCCGAGGTGGTTCACCAGACTGTCGTGCAGGCCGCGATAGCTCGCCCCCGGCGTCAGCGCGACATACTCGATATCGAGGCGCCGCAGCATCTGCGCCGCCACGTCCGACCCCCAGGCCATCTCGCCGTCGACCGGCCCCTCGACCGGCTCGGCCTTCCACGCGTCGTCGATGCTTGCATCCTTCGCCATCCGGACCTCCCCAGGATTTACAGCGGTTCCGTAATGTGGAACGCTGTTCTGGACTGTACGACCTATATGCGTATCCTGTCAAAAGCGCAAAGCGGGGAGGGGCACATGGACCAGCCTGAACGGGGGCGTCGCGAGGACGTCCGCCTGTTGACCGGACAGGGGCGCTATACCGGCGACCTGTTTCCCGAGGATGCACTTCACGCGGTGTTCCTGCGCGCCCCGGTCGCGCGCGGCCGCTTTGCCGCGCCGGATGTCTCGGACGCCGCCGGCCTGCCCGGCGTCGTCGCGATCTACACTGCCGCGGACCTGAAAGCGGATGGCCTGACGGACCTGCCGCTGGATGTCGAGCCCGTGCGCGACGACGGCGGTGCGCCGCAGCCGGCGCCGCGCCCGCTTCTGAACGACGGCGTGATCCGCCACCTGGCCGAGCCGGTGGCGATGATCGTCGCCACCTCGCGCGAGGCGGCCGAGGACGCGGCCGAAGCGATCCTGATCTCCTATGACGACGACGGCGCGCCGGTGCTGGACACCCGCGCCGCGACGCAGGACCCGGTCTGGGACGGCGCGGCGGACAACACCGCGTCCTTCCACGGCGTGGGTGATGCAGGCGCGGTCGCCGCCGCGATGGACAGCGCCGCGCACGTGGCCGAGGTCGACCTCGACATCTCGCGCCTCGCCGCGACCTCGCTCGAGCCGCGGGTCTGCCTTGGCATGATCCGCGACGGCCGGATGGAGCTGACCACCAGCACGCAAAGCCCCTTCGCCATCCGCGGCGCGCTGGCGACGCTGTTCCGCCGCGACGCCGAGTCGATCCGAGTGATCGCGCCCGATGTCGGCGGATCGTTCGGCATGAAGGGCGGGCTCTACCGCGAAGAGGCGCTGGTGCTCTGGGCCGCCGAAAAGCTCGGCCGCCCCGTGGGCTGGCGCGCCACCCGGTCCGAGGCGTTCCTGGCCGACGATCACGGCCGCTCGGTCAAGGCCACCGCGCGCCTGGCGCTGGACGGGGAGGGCCGCTTCACCGCTTTGCAGGTCGCCGTCGACGTCGACGTGGGTGCCTATTTCGGCCGTCGGTCCAAGGGCATGCTCAACAACCTCGGCGGCATCGCGGGCACCTACCGGATCGGCGCGATCGCCGGGCGCGTGCGCTTCGCCTTCACCAACGCGGTGCCCACCTGTCCCTATCGCGGCTTCGGCCGGCCCGAGGCGACCTACATCATCGAATCCCTCATCGACCGCGCCGCACGCGACACCGGTCGCGACCGCTTCGCCCTGCGCCGCGCCAACCTGATCCCGCCCGAGGCGATGCCCTACAGGACGGCACTGACCTATCACTACGATTGTGGCGACTTCCCGCGTGTCTTCGACCGCGCCATGACCCTGGCCGAAGCCGACGGTTTCGAGGCCCGCCGTCAGGACAGCGCCGCGCGCGGGCGCCTGCGCGGCCTCGGCATTGCCATGCCGATCGAGGTCGCCGGCGGCCCGCTGCGCCAGCTCAAACGCGACGTGGCGCGCATCACGATCGGCGCCTCGGGCCGCATCTCTGTCGCCCCGGGTTGCATGTCGGTCGGGCAGGGGCACGAGACCACGCTGTCGCGCATGGTGGCCGGGCGCTTGGGCGTCGCGGTCGATGCCGTCGACTTCCTTCAGGGCGACACCGATCTGTTGCCCGAGGGGCGCGGCAACGGCGGCTCGGCCGCGACCGCGGTCGGTGCTGCGGCCGTGTCGCGCGCCACCGACGAGATCGTGCGCCAGGCCCGCGCCATCGCTGCGCGGGACTTCGACGCCGCGCCCGACGACGTCGATCTGCGCGACGGCGTGCTAACCCTGCGCGGCACGAACCGCACCCTGTCGCTGGCCGAGGCCGCCGCGCGCGCCGAAGGCGGTTTGTCCGCGCTGGCCGAGTTCCTGCCCGAGGGCGTGACCTATCCCAACGGCTGCCACCTCTGCGAGGTCGAGATCGACCCCGACACCGGCCGCGTCGCGGTGCTGCGCTACACCGCGGTCGAGGACGTGGGCACCGTGCTGAACCCGCAGATGGTCGAGGGGCAGATGACCGGCGGCATCGCGCAGGGTCTCGGCCAGACGATGGGCGAGGTCATCGCCTTCGACGCCGACGGACAGATCCTCTCGGGCAGCTTCATGGACTACCCGATGCCCCGTGCCCGCGACATGCCCGAGATCCGTCTCGACACCGTCGAGGTGCCCACGCAGGTCAACCCGCTGGGCGCCAAGGGCGTGGGCGAGGCGGGCACCGTCGGCGCGCTGGCGGCATCCATGAGCGCCGTCCGCGACGCGCTGGCGCAGGCCGGGGTGAGCGATTTCGAGATGCCTGCCACCCCCGACCGCGTCTGGCAGGCGCTCTCCAAACGTTCTGGTATATAGAACGCCGTTCTCTTTTCGTTGACGCTGCGCCGACGATCCGACAGGATTGACGCAACGGGAGCCAGAGGGAGGAGCATCCATGCCGCATGACATGGACGGCGTGCTGCATTGGCACGAACCCACGCGCGGAGAACGGGCCGGGTTCGGCAAGTTCGGCCAGCCGCAATCGGATTACGACAAGTTCATGGAGGCCGACGGCATCCCGGTCTTCCGCGGCATCGGCGTCTCGAAGGTGCAGGACCTGCCGCTGGTCGACTGGCCGCGCATGGGTGGCCGCGGCTCGTACATCCAGCTGCACGGCACCGAAGGGAAGTGGGGCAACTACGTGGTCGAGGTGCCCGCCGCGGGTGCGCTCAACGTCGAGAAGCACCTCTACGAGGAGATCTACCTGGTCGTCGAGGGTCGCGGCTCGACCGAGGTCTGGCTGGAAGAGGGCGGGCCGAAGCACGTCTTCGAATGGCAGACCGGCTCGCTGTTCTCGATTCCGGTCAACGCCTACCACCGCATCGTCAACGCCACCAACGCGCCCGCGCTGCTGCTGGGCGGAACCACCGCGCCGAACCTGATGAACCTGATCGGCGACGCGAACTTCATCTTTGACTGTCCCTACGCCTTCACCTCGCGCTTCTCGCCCGACGGCGATTTCTACAAGCCGAACGAGGATCTGGAGCCCGACCCGATCCGCGGCCTCGCGATGCGCCGCACCAACCTCGTTCCGGACGTGATGAACTGCGAGCTGCCGCTCGATAACCGCCGCTCGCCCGGCTACCGGCGGGTCGAGCCGTTCATGACCGGCAACAAGTTCTACCTCTGGCTGGGTCAGCACGAAACCGGCAAGTATTCCAAGGCGCACGCGCATACCTCGGCCGCCGTTCTGGTCTGCGTGAAGGGCGCCGGCTACACCTACACCTGGCCCGAGGAATGCGGCGTGAACCCGTGGAAGGACGGGCATGCCGACAGGGTCGAGCGCGTCGACTACGAACCCGTAGGCCTCGTCAGCGCGGCGCCGGGCGGGGCGCGCTGGTACCACCAGCACTTCAACACCTCGGCCGAGCCGTTCCGCCTGTCGGCGTGGTTCGGGCCGAACCATCCCAGCCTCGTGACCGGTCTGCCGCCGGGCGAGAAGCAGATCGATTACACCGCCATGGACGTGACCGAGGGCGGCACCGCGATCCCCTACTGGATGGAGGATCCCTACCTGCGCGAGGAGTTCGAGGCCACAATCGCCAAGTCCGGCGCCAAAAGCCGCATGGACCCGGCGCTTTACGAAAAGCCCGACGACCAATGACCCGGACGGCGCGCATCGAGGCCGATCCCGGCGGGCGCGTGCATTTCTCCGGCGCCGGGCGCAGCCTGATCGAGGAGGACGAGATCGAACTGCGCAGCGTCGGCGTGGACATCGGCTCGTCCACGTCGCACTTGCTGTTCTCGACGATCGTGCTCGAGCGGATGGACACGCGCTACGTCGTGGCCGACAGGCGCGTGGACCACGAAAGCCGCATCCTGCTGACGCCCTACGCCGGCGAGAACACGATCGACGCGGACGCGCTGGGCGCCTTCATCGCGGCGGAATACGACGCCGCCGGGATGCGCCCCGAGGACGTGGACACCGGCGCGCTGATCCTGACCGGCGTCGCGGCACGCCGCAGCAACGCCCGCGCGATAGGCGAGCTGTTCGCCGCCGAGGCGGGCAAGTTCGTGGCCGTCAGCGCGGGCGACGGACTTGAGACGCTGATGGCCGCGCACGGCTCGGGCGCGGCGGCGCTGTCGCGCGACACGGCGCCGGTGCTGAACGTCGATATCGGCGGCGGTACCACTAAGATCGCGTTGTGCGACGGCGGCGAAGCGGTCGCGCGCACCGCGCTCGATGCCGGCGCGCGGCTGATCGCCTTCGACGCGGACGGCATCATCACCCGGCTCGAACCCTTCGGCCGGCACTACCTGGACGCCGCCGGCCTGGCGCTGGCTGAGGGCGACAGGCTGACGCCGCAGGACCGCGAGCACGTCGCCGCGCTGATGGCCGACCGGATCATGGCGGCGATGGCGGGGCAGGCCGACGAGGCGGTGCTGCGCCTGCCGCCTCTGAAGGGTGCGGAGGCCGCGCGCCGCGTGGTCGTGTCTGGCGGCGTCTCGGTCTACCTCGACGGCGGCGCGGGCGTGGCCGACGACCTCGGGGCCGACCTGGCCCGGGCGCTGGACTCGCGCCTCGCCGTTGCCGGGCTGGAGCGCATCCCGGCGCGCCAGGGCATCCGCGCCACGGTGGTGGGCGCGTCGCAATACACGGTGCAGGTCTCGGGCTCGACCATCTTCCTCGACCCCGACGACGCGCTGCCGCTGCGCAACATGGCGGTGATCGCGCCCGCCCTCGCGCTGGGCGACACGATCGACGCGGACGCCGTCGCCGCCGCGGTGACCGGGGCGCTCGACCGCATGGACCTCGCCTCGGGTGCGGCGCCCGTCGCCGTCGCGCTGCCGTGGACCGGCTCGGCCAGCTACGCGCGACTCGCCGCCCTTGCCCGCGGGCTGGTGCACGGCCTGAAACCGGTGCTTGCCGCCGGCCATCCGCTGGTTCTGGTGGTCGAGGGCGATATCGGCGGCCTTCTGGGCATGCAGTGCCGCGCCGAGGAGGACGTGCCCGGCGCCATCGTCTCGATCGACGGCATCGCGCTCTCCGAGTTCGACTTCATCGACATCGGCGCGGTGATCCGCCAGACCGGCGCGGCACCGGTCGTCGTGAAATCCCTTCTGTTCCCGACGGAGTGAGCATGACCGACCGCCCTGACACCCCCCGCGCCGTCCGCTCGATCTGGCCGCCGCTGCTGCTGCTGGCGCTGTCGGTCGGCTACGCGATCTGGGCGCAACGCTACGGCTCGGTGCCGCGGCTGATGCCCACGATCGTCGGGGTCTCCACCGCCGTGCTGTGCGTGCTGGACCTGCTGTCGCGCTTCGACACCGGGCCCGGCCGGGCGATCCGCGTGGCGCTGGGCGCCGATTTCCGCGACCGCGAGATGAAGCACGACCCGGCCCTGCGCGCCGAGGTGGCGCAGGTCGGCTGGATGGTGGGCTGCATCGTGCTGATCCTGCTGATCGGCATCCTGCCCACCGTGCCGCTGTTCATCTGCGCCTACATGATGACGGTCGGCCGCCAGCCGCTGCTGCCCTCGGCCGCCTCGGGCGCCGGGGTCTTCGCGGTCGTCTACCTGATCTTCGAACAGGTGCTGGACTACGCCCTCTACCGCGGCGCGCTGTTCGAGGCGGGCGGGTTCGCCGCATGGTGAGCGTCGGCGATCACCCGCAGCGCGTCGGCGCCCGGCACCGCGTCGGCGTATTTCGCGCCGAGGTCGAACAGCGACTGCGTGTGGCTGGCCTCGAACCGGTCGAAGACCGCGTCCTCGGCGATCAGGCACGGCAGGTCGCGGTTGTAGGCGTCCACGGCCGTGGCGCGCACGCAGCCCGAGGTCGTGCAGCCCGTCAGGATCACGCCGTCGCAGCCGTGCCGAGCCAGCAACTCGTCGAGGCCGGTCTGCCAGAACGCGCTGGGCTTGCTCTTGCCCAGCACGATGTCACCGTCTGCGGGCGTCAGCGGCGCGACGATCGCGTTGCCGGCCGGATCGTCCTCGGCCCCGCGCAGGTTCTTGCCGCGCCTGGCGGCCAGCCGCTCTGCCGAACGCCGCGTGTAGATCACCGGCAGGCCCGCGCCCCGCGCGGCGTCGATCAGCGCCGCGATGCGCGGCACCGCCGCCCAGGCCTGCGGCCCGCAGGCGGTGCGGCAGGCGCGCACGGCCTCTTCGCGAGACGCGCCTTTGGGGCCGCAGAAATCCAGCGTCATGTCGATCACCAGAAGCGCCGGCCGGCACGGCACGCCCGTGGTGCCGCCGTAGCCCGCGAGGTCCCGCACGGCCCGGTCGCCGTCGGTCAGAAGCTGCGCGTGATCGCTCATGCCGTTTCCCTTCGTCCTGCCGCCAGCGTGGCGGCGCGACGCCCCGATAACAAGAAGAAAGCGCCGCTCCGGCGGGCAGGCGCTCGAGACAACCAGAGAGGAGAAAACCCATGACCAGCAAGATCATCGGCGCCGTCACGGCGGCGTTCGCGGCGGTGACGGCCAGTGCCGCCGCGGCCGAATGGCCCGAAGAGCCGATCACCTTCGTGGTGCCCTACAGCCCCGGCGGCGGCTTCGACGCCTATGCCCGCGCCGTGGCACCCGAGATGGAGAAGATCCTCGGCACCGAGGTGGTGATCGAGAACATCCCCGGCGCCGGCGGCCAGAAGGGCGCCTCTACCGTCTACCGCGCCGATCCCGACGGCTACACGATCGGCATCTGGAACGTGCCGGGCCTGACGGTGCCGCAGCTTCTGGGCCGTTCGTCGGGCTACGATCTGACCGACGTGACCTGGATCGCCAACCTCGCCACGTCGAAATACGCCCTCGCCGTCAACCCCGACAGCGAATTCGAGAGCCTCGAGAACCTGTGCGCGCAGGGCGAGCCGTTCAAGCACTCGGATACCGGCCCGGCCTCCACCTCGTCGGTGACCGCCCGCATCGCGATGAGCGTGATCGACTGCCCGATCCAGAACGTCACCGGCTACAAGGGCTCGACCGACACGATCATCGGCCTGATGCGCGGCGAGGTCGACGCGACGATCAAGCCGATCGCCTCGCTGCGCAAATACGCCGAATCCGGCGATGTCGAGATCATCATGACCTTCGAGGACGAGCCCAGCATGGAGGGCATCCCCACCTCGACCGAGCTGGGGTACGACCAGTTCGCCAACTTCGACCTCCGCCGTATCGTCGGTGGCCCTCCGGGCATCCCCGCCGACATCACCGAGAAGCTGTCGGCGGCGATCATCGAGGCGGCGAATTCCGAGGCCGTCCAGGAGTGGTCCGAAAGCACGGGCCGTCCGCTGGACGCCGTCGGCGCCGAGGAAGCCTCGCAGATCATGTCCAACCTCATGGACTTCTACAGCACCTACAAGGACGTGCTGGCAGAGTGATCGCAACGGGGCGGGGCCGGTCGCGGCCCCGCCCGCCTGATAGCGGAGGGGCGCATGGGCTTCGATGTCCTGTTCGACGCGATCGCGCTGGTCTTCACCAGCGGGTCGGCCATCTACATCCTCGCGGGCGTGCTGCTGGGCCTGTGCTTCGGGGTGATCCCGGGCCTCGGCGGCACCACGGCGCTGGCGCTGCTGATCCCCGTGACCTTCACGATGGACAGCCTCGACGCGATGTATCTTGCCGGCGGGGTGATGGGGGCCACGTCCTTCGGCGGCTCGATCACCGCCATCCTGATCAACACGCCCGGCACCGCGCCCAACGCCGCGACCACCTTCGACGGCTACCCGCTGGCGCGTCAGGGCAAGGCCGGCATGGCGATCGGCGCCTCGGCCACCGCCTCGGCGCTGGGCGGCGTCATCGGACTGTTCACGCTGCTGCTGATCATTCCGCTGGCGAAGGAACTGGTGCTGGCCTTCGGCCCGGCCGAATTCCTGCTGCTGACGATCCTCGGCCTCGTCGCCATCGCGGTGTCGGCGCGCGGCAAGCTGCTGCGCGGCCTGATCGCGGGCGGCTTCGGGCTGATGCTGGCCTTCGTGGGCTCCGACACCGTGTCGGGCGAGCTGCGCTTTACCCTGAACACCGACTACCTGTGGGACGGCATTCCGCTGGTGCCCACGCTGACCGGCATGTTCGCCCTCAGCCAGATGATCGAGCTGGCGCTGAAAGGCGGCAGCGTCGCGGCCAAGGCCGAGGACGCCAAGACGCGCATCTCGGGCATCTGGACCGGCGTGGCGTCGGTCTTCAAGCACTGGACCGTGCTGCTGCGCGGCTCGGCCATCGGAACGGTGATCGGCGCGATCCCGGGCCTGGGCGGAACCGTCGCGTCGTTCATCGCCTACACCTCGACGGTGCAGGCCTCGCGCGATCCCGAAAGCTTCGGCAAGGGCAACATCGTGGGCGTCATCGCACCCGAATCGGCCAACAACGCCAAGGACGGCGGCTCGCTCGTGCCGACGGTCGCCTTCGGCATCCCCGGCAGCGCCGAGACCGCGCTGTTCCTGGGCATCCTCGTGCTGCACGGGATCGAGCCGGGGCCGTCGATCCTGTTGCAGAACGAACGCGAGGTCTACGGCCTGATCGTGGCGTTGACCGCCTCGGCCATCGGTGCGTCGCTGATCGGGCTGCTGCTGGCGCGGTGGCTGGTGATGATCACCTTCATCAACGTGCACTTCCTGGTGCCGGTCGTGGTCACGGTGTCGCTGACCGGGGTCTACGTGCTGGACGGCCGGCCGGGCGACGTGATCCTGGCGATGATCATGGGGATCGTCGGCTACCTGATGATCCGCTTCGACTATCCGCGCCTGACGCTGGTGATCGCGCTGGTCCTGGGCGAGACGGCCGAGCGGTCCTTCCACCAGACGCGGCAGATCTCGGACGGCGAGATCCTCGGCTATATGCTGGACCGGCCGCAATCGATTGTGCTGATCGTGCTGACGCTGCTGACGCTGTTCCTGCCGGCGCTGCGCCGGCGGCGCACCCGTGCGAAGGCGGCACCATGAGCGATCTGGAACGCTGGGAAACCCGGTTCGGCCGCGAGGATTACCATTTCGGCACCGAGCCCAATGCCTTTCTTGCCGACCAGGCCGATCGCCTGCCGGCCTCCGGACGGGCTTTGGCCATCGCCGACGGCGAGGGGCGGAACGGCGTCTGGCTGGCGGGGCAGGGGCTCGAGGTGCTGTCGCAGGATTTCTCGCCCGCCGCGCAGGCCAAGGCGCGGCGGCTGGCCGAGGCGCGCGGCGTCGCGCTTCGGTTTGAACGGTCGGACCTCCGCGCGCGGGACTGGGAAGATGCGGAATACGACGTGGTCGCCGGCATCTTCTTCCAGTTCCTGACGCCCGAGGAACGCGCGCCCGTCTTCGCCGCGATGAAGCGTGCGCTGAAGCCCGGCGGGCTGCTGCTGATCGAGGGGTACGGTCCGCGCCAGATGGAATACCGGACCGGCGGGCCGGGCAAGCCCGAGCACCTCTACACGCCGGCGCTGCTGCGCGACGCCTTCGGCGACATGGCGCAGTGCGACATCCGCGACCACGACGCGCAGGTCGAGGAGGGCGCAGGCCATTCCGGCCTGTCCCATCTCGTCGATCTGGTCGCGGTCTGCTAGGTCAGTCAGCCGGCGCCTCGATCACCACGGCGCTGTCGTGGGGCACGACCTTGTAGGTCTTCAGCTTCACGATGCAGGGCGGGGCGACGATCTCGCCGTTGCGGATGTCGAACTGGCCGCCGTGGAAATCGCACTCGATCACGTGCCCCTCGAGATAGCCCTCGGACAGCTCGCCGGGGCCGTGCGTGCACATGTTGTCGGTGACGTAGAACGTGTCCTCGACGCGGTAGACGGCCAGTTCCAGGTCTCCGGTCTCGACCTTCAGCGCCTCGCCTTCGGCCACGTCGTCCTTCGCGCACAACTCGATCGTGTTTTCCGTGTCGGCCATGTGGTCCCCTTTCGTGCTTTCGAAACCGATAACGGAACACTGTTCCGTATGCAAGAAACGCCCGTAGATTTTCGTACCCGTTTCGCGGGCGGTCAAGGCCCTGCGGCCCCTGACATGTAGCCTACGGCCTGATTTTCCCAGCGAAAGTGGCGGCTTCCTGACGCTTGTTCCGCATATAGGAATGTTGTTCTTTAATTGGCGACGGCGTAGAGTGAGGCAAAGAAGGAGGAGACGCATGGACAAGAAGACCGAGCCTGCGACGCAGGACCCGCTCGAGGGCGACGAGACTCCGGCCGAGGGCCAGCCCGCCGGCTACTACCACAGCCAGAAGAACCGCATCTTCGTCCGCGCTGTGCAGGGCGAATACAACCTGCAGCAGAAACTCGACGAGCTGCGCGCCCAGCCCCGCGTCCGCAAGGCGCGCGAGATCAAGTTCGTCGACGGCCCGCAGGCCTACAGCCGCCACTACGTCGAGCCCAAGGACAACATCACGCAGCTGTTCCACATCCACCTCGAGGAATACGGCCCCGGCGGCAAGAGCCAGAAGCACGGCCACGTCAACGAGGCCGCGTTCTACATCCTCGACGGCGACGGCTACGAGATCCACGACGAGCAGAAGTACGAATGGACCGCCGGCGACGTGGCCATCGTGCACAACAACTGCGTGCACCAGCACTTCAACGCCTCCGATACCAAGCCCGCGCGCGCGCTGGTGCTCAAGACCAAGCCCATGTTCGTGTTCATGAACATGCTGTTCCAGAAGACCGTCGAGCCGCGCGAGACGACCGCCGCACCCGGCGGCGAGGATTTCGAGGTCCGCGAGGAAGAGCACGATCACAACCACCCCGAGGAGGGCTATTGATGGCGTGGGGCGAAGCGAAGGCCTGGATCGACGGGACCGAGAACAGGCCGCTCTACCAGGGGCTGCTCGACGACGCGGTCGAGGCGCCCGAGCGCAACGCCAAGCGCAAGAAGATCATCCGCCCGCACGAGATGCCGTGGGAGATGTCGCGCCAAGGCCTGCTCAAGCATCTCATCAACGAGAACATGAACACCCGGATGGAGACGGTCGACGCCTACATGCAGATCATCCCGCCCGGCTCGAAATCCGGCAAACACCGGCATCTGGCCGAGGAGTGCCTGTATGTGCTGGAAGGCCACGGCTACGACCTGCACCAGGATTGCGACGTCGAGATCACCGACGAATACTTCTGGAAGCCGCAGGACGAGGTGAAGCGCTTCGAGTACGAATCCGGCGACGTGATCTACGTGCCGCCGAACACGATCCACCAGCACTTCAACGCCGATCCGGACCGGCCGCTGCGGCTGATCTCGACCACCAACCGCATCTTCAAGCAATGCGGGTTGAACGATCTCGAACAGATCGAGGACGCGCCGGAATACGACCCGTCGGTGCAGTTGACGCCCGAACTGATCCGCGACTTCCTGCGCGGCACCCGCTAGGGGCGGCCGGCCCGCGCCGGCCGGCGCGGGTCACCCTTCCGACTTCCCGATGCCCTGCCGCGCCCGCCCGGTCGCGGCGCCCGACCGGAGTCCGTCATGTTCGGTGCGCTTCTCGCCTTCGCCTCGGCCGCGTTCTTCGGCCTGAACAACGCCACGGTGCGCCGGGGCGTGCTGAAATCGACCGTCCTTCAGGGCATGGCGATCACCGTGCCGCTGGGCGTGCCGATCTTCCTCGCCTTTGCCCTGTTCATGGGCGGCTTCGAGGCGATGGCCGCGTGGCAGGTCGACTCGTGGCTCTGGATGGCGCTGGCGGGCGTAGTGCACTTCGTTATCGGCCGCTACGGCAATTACCGCGCCACGCAGACGCTGGGCGCCACGCTCTCGACGCCGGTGCAGCAGCTGTCGATCCTGATCTCGCTGGTGCTGGCGTTCATCTTCCTGGGCGAGACGGTCAACACCGTCAACGTGCTGGGCATCGCGCTGGTGATCGTGGGCCCGATGGTGATGATGCGCCGGCGCAAGGCGACCACCGCCGCCGGCCGCGCCAAGGGGTTCGAGCCGCAATACCTGCCCGGCACCCTGTGGGGCATGGTCTGCGCGCTGGGCTACGGCGCGAGCCCGCTGTTCATCGCGCTGGGCATCGGCGACGGCGGGCTGGCCGACAGCGTCGCGGGCGTGCTGGTGTCCTACGTCGCGGCGGCGCTGGTGGTGGGCCTGCTGGTGCTGCTGGCGGGCGGGCGGGGCTACATGACCGGCCTCGACACGGGATCGCGCGGCTGGTTCCTCGCTTCGACCGTGTTCGTGGCCTTCTCGCAGCTCTTCCGCTACCTCGCGCTGGCGGTCGCTCCGGTCGCCGTGGTGGTGCCGATCCAGCGCCTGTCGGTGGTGTTCCGGATGATCTTCAACGCCCTCATCAACCGCGAGCATGAGGTCTTCGATGCCTGGGTGATCGTGTCGATCATCCTCGCGGTCTTCGGCGCGGTCGCCTTGGCCGGCGATACCGAGATCATGCTGGGCTGGCTGGGCGTTCCGCCCGCGACCATCGCCTGGCTCAGCGCGCCGCTGGTCTGACGCGCGCGCATCCAGCAAAACGAAAAGCGCCCCCGGATGAGGACGCCTTCATCGATCCTTCAAGGTCGCGGTCGGCTCAGCGGCCGCGCTCGTCGAACACCGCTTCCATCGCCACGCGGGGCAGGTCGGCGCGCGTCAGGCCCATCTGCTCCAGCTCGGCGTCGGACTT
>NZ_JBELMH010000004.1:74997-76731 GCF_042096055.1 Citreimonas sp.
CGCGGGGCAGGTCGGCGCGCGTCAGGCCCATCTGCTCCAGCTCGGCGTCGGACTTTCCGGACAGGTGCGCATGCACCCTGTAGGCGCGGAAGCCCGAGAACAGACCGAAGGGATCGCGCACGAACCGCTTCGGCGCGATGGCGTCGACAAGGCCCCGGAAATCCGCGCGGCGCGTGATGTTCGTGGTAACCGTGGTCATGGCGAAACTCCTCTCATGCTGCGTTGCAACATAAGGGTCGGGGCCATGTTTTCAACGGTTTCCGCCGCGTCGCATGGCGGCAATGCCGCAGATGCAAAGCTTCTGCCCGGTGATTGGGCGCCTACAGCCCCCGGGCGCGCAGCGCCTTGTCCAGCCGCGGATAGACCCGGCGCGCATTGCCCTCGAACACCTTGGCGCGGTCGGCCTCGGACAGGTCCAGCGCGTCGATATAGCGCTTGGTGTCGTCGAAGTTGTGCCCGGTCTCGGGGTCGACGCCCTTCACCGCGCCGAACATCTCGGACGCGAACAGGATGTTGTCGACGTCGATCACCTCGAACAGGCAGTCGATGCCGGCCTGATGGTAGACGCAGGTGTCGAAATAGACGTTGCGCATCACGTGCTCGCGCAGCGGCGGCTTGCCCATCATGTCCGCAAGGCCCCGGTAGCGGCCCCAGTGGTAGGGCACCGCCCCGCCGCCATGCGGGATGATCAGCCGCAGGTCGGGAAAGTCGGCGAAGAGATCCCCCTGCAGGAACTGCATGAACGCCGTAGTGTCGGCGTTGATGTAATGCGCGCCCGTCATGTGGAAGTTGGGGTTGCACGAGCCCGAGACGTGGATCATCGCCGGCACGTCCAACTCGACCATCTTCTCGAAGAACGGATACCAGGCGCGGTCGGTCAGCGGGACGCCCGTCCACATGCCGCCCGACGGGTCGGGGTTCAGGTTGCACCCGACGAAGCCCATGTCGACGCAGCGTTCGAGCTCCTCGATCGCGTTGGCGATGGGGGCCTCGGGGTTCTGCGGCAGCTGGCAGACGCCGATGAAGTTCTCGGGGAAGATCCGCGTGACGCGGTGGATCATGTCGTTGGACAGGCGCGTCCATTCCTTCGACATCGCCTCGTCGCCGACATGGTGGCCCATGCCGGACGCGCGCGGCGAAAAGATCGTCATGTCGCCGCCGCGGTCCTTCAGCGCCTTCAGCTGGTTGCCCTCGATGCTCGCGCGGATCTCGTCGTCCGAGATTTCGCCCAGCTCGGGCTTGGGGTTGGCCTTTGGGTCGTCGAAATGGGCGATCTGGGCCTTGCGGAAGTCCATGAACGCCTTGGGTTCGGTCGTGTAATGGCCGTGGCAATCGATGATCATGGTCACTTCCCCTCGTACTCGGCTTGGGTGACGTAGCGCAGACCCTTGGCGGCCAGCTTCTCGCGCATGGTGTTCACGTCGAGGCCCAGCTCGCCCGCCTGATAGCGGGCGCGCGCGGCGGCCTCCTTGTCCAGCCGCGCCTCGCAAGCCTTGACCACCTCGGCCACGTTGGCGCGCGGCACGACGCAGACGCCGTCGGTGTCGGCCACGATCGCGTCGCCGGGGTGCACGATGGTCTCGCCGCAGCTGACCGGCACGTTCACGTCGCCCAGCGTTTCCTTGACCGTGCCATGCGCGCAGATCGAGCGTGACCAGACCGGAAAGCCCAGCTCTTCTAGTTCGTCCACGTCGCGGCAGCCCGCGTCGATGATCAGCCCGCGCACGCCGCGCG
>NZ_JBELMH010000004.1:76831-79803 GCF_042096055.1 Citreimonas sp.
AGTTCGTCCACGTCGCGGCAGCCCGCGTCGATGATCAGCCCGCGCACGCCGCGCGTCTTCAGGATGGTGCCGATCAGCTCGCCGAAATAGCCCGAATGCGCCTCGGCTATGGGGGCGGCGACCAGGATGTCGCCGTCCCGGCACTGCTCGGTCGCGACGTGGATCATCCAGTTGTCGCCCGGCGGCAGCGTGCAGGTGACGGCCGTGCCGCTGACGGCGGGGCCGCGCCAGATCGGGCGCAGGCGCTGGTGCATCAGGCCGGTGCGGCCCTGCGCCTCGTGCACGGTGGCCACGCCGAACTCGGCCAGGCGGTCGGTCGCGGCCTTCTCGGCGCGGGTGATGTCGGTGACGACGACGGGCATGCGGTCCTCCCTCAGGTCCCTGTGGCGCGGCAGGCGGAAAACCCTTCGCGCAAGCCGGCGCGGTCCAGCGACCGGCCGATGAAGACGATGCGGCTGGCGGGTGGCTCGGTGCCCCAGGGGGCGCCGAAATCGCCTTCGATCATCATCTTGACCGCCTGCAGCACGAAGCGGCGCTCCTCCCCCGCGAGGGCCAGGATGCCCTTGGTGCGCAGGATGTCCTCTCCGCGCACCGACAGCAAGCGCTCGAGCCACGCCTCGACCGCGTCCGCGTCCAGGGCCGCGTCCTCGTGCAGCGTGACGCTCTCGATACCGTCGGCGGCCACGTGGTCGTGGTGGTCGTCGGCGGACAGGGGGGCGAGGTCGTCCGCCACCCGCGCCAGATCGAAACTGCCGGTGTCCAGCACCGCCGCCGCGTCCACCCGCCCGCGGTCGCAGCGCAGGATCGCCGCATGCGGGTTCACCGCCCGCAGCCGCGCCGCGACCGCATCGGCGTCGGCCTCAAAGGCCTTGTTCAGCACCAGCACGCTGGCCAGCGCGACCTGGTCCACCGCGTCGCGGCTGTCATCCAGCCGCGCGCCGGCATTCACCGCGTCGACCACCGTCACCACCGCGTCCAGCCGGCATTGCGCGCCCAGGTGCTGGTCGGCGGTGAAGGTCTGGATCACTGGGCTGGGATTGGCCACGCCCGTCGTCTCGATCAGGATGCCGTCAAGGTCCGGCGCGCGCTTCAGCAGGCCGCGCAGCGTGCGGATCAGGTCGCCCCGCACCACGCAGCACAGGCAGCCCGAGCTCAGCTCGATCAGGTCCTCGTCGCCGGTTTCGATCAGCTCGCCGTCGATCCCGGCCTCGCCGAACTCGTTCACGATGACAGCGAAGCGCCGCGCCGTGGTCTGCAGCACGTGGTTCAGCAGCGTCGACTTGCCCGCGCCCAGGTACCCGGTCACCACCGTGACCGGGATGCGCGTGTCCGAAGGCGCGCCCGCCGCCAAGGCTCAGGCCCAGGGCAGAAGCGAGACGTGGATCACGTCGCCGCTGGCGCCCACCGCCTTGATCGCCTCGTGGGTCTCTTCCAGCTTGAAGCGGTGCGTGGTGATCAGGTCCAGCGGGAAGCGGTCCGAGTTCAGCTGCTGCAGCGCCAGCTCGCACGACTGGTAGTTGTGCCCGCGCGCGGCCTTCACGGTGATGTACTTGTTGGCGATCTTGCCGAAGGGAAAGTTCGGGAACTCGGCCAGCCCCTCGCCCTGGATCAGTAGCGTGCCGCCCTTGCGCTTGAGCGCCTCGATCCCCAGCAGGGTGGGGATGGTGCCGGCGCCGGCGGTACAATCCAGCGCCACGTCGACGCCTTCGCCGCCGGTCGCCTCGCGGATGGCCTCCAGCGGATCCTGCTCGTCGACGTTGATCACCACGTCGGCGCCCAGCTTCTTCGCGACCTCCAGCCGCTTCACGTCCTTGGACGTGCCGGTGACGATGATCAGCGACGCGCCGGCCTGCTTGCAGGCGACCACCTGGCTCAGCCCCTGCTGTCCGGGACCTTGTACCAATACACGCGAATTGTACCCCACGCCGCAATCGAACAGCGCCCATTGTATCCCGTTCGCCATCGGCGTGACCACGCCCGCAAGCTCGGCCGACAGCCCGTCGGGCACCTTGTGCAGCACGGCGTTCCACGGCAGGTACATGTACTGCGCGAAGCCGCCCCACAGGTGCGGCGCCCGCGTCATCGGCGTGTAGCCGAAGCGTATCCCTTGCGGGTTCTTGCGCCAGTCGGTCGCCATGCACAGGCGGTAATCGCCCCGGTGGCAGTGCTCGCAGTTCATGCAGCCGACGTAATGCTCGGCAAAGACCAAGTCGCCTTCCCTGAGGCCGCGGCGCTTCTGGAACAGCTTGCCGGCCTTGGCGATTGTACCGATATTCTCGTGCCCCATGATGACCGGGTCGTCGATCGGCGGCTTGGAGTAGAACTTCACGTCGGTGCCGCAGATGCCAGCGACCTCGATCTTCAGCAGCGCGCCGTCGTCGGGCACGTCGGGCATGTCGAACTCGCGGAACTCGGTCTTCTCGGGACCCGTCCGCACGGCGGCAAGCACTGTCTCGGCCATGACCGTCTCCTCCCTCGATCGGCGTTGACCCATGGCTAGCAAAGGGGCAGACTGCAGACAAGAACAAAGTTCCACATGAAGGAACGACGCCAACAACGCCCCGACCCGTCGCCGGAGGATGAATGTTCACCACGCGCAGCCCCGCGCGCGACACGCTCGAACACCTCGACCGGATCGAGGCCTGGGTGCGCGCGCGGTTCTCGGTTCCCGACGACCAGATTGTCCTGGTGTCCGAGGAACGCGGCCGCGTGCCCGGCTTCCCGCCGCGCCTGACCACGGTCCTGTTCTGGATGGCGCGCGACGAACGCTACAGGTTCAGGGTGTTCAAGCCCGCCGCCCAGGTGGATAAGTCGGACCTGCCGCTGGCCTGGCTGCGCCCCGCGCTGATCGACGACGGCGACGCCGATTGCTGCTGAGACCACGAGAGGAAAGACATGGCCAAGAAAGTTTTGAAGACCGCCACGCGCATCCAGGGCAACAACCGCGCCCTGCAGGACGGCAGCGTCACGGC
>NZ_JBELMH010000004.1:79903-83335 GCF_042096055.1 Citreimonas sp.
CCGCCACGCGCATCCAGGGCAACAACCGCGCCCTGCAGGACGGCAGCGTCACGGCACCCGACTTCGCCTTCGACATCGAAGAGGTGACCCCCCTGCCGCGCGCCTTCCGCCGCATGGTGCGCGAGGGTGCCTACGATGTGTCTGAAATGGCGCTGACCACCTACATCACCGCGAAGGCCCACGGCGCGAAGCTGACGGCGCTGCCGGTTTTCCTTGTGCGCGACTTCCACCACAAGTCGATGGCTGCGCACGAGGGCGCGATTTCGGGGCCGAAGGACCTCGAAGGCCGCCGCGTCGGCGTCAACCGCGGCTACACCGTCACCACCGGCGTCTGGGCGCGGGCGATCCTGGCGCAGGAGTACGGCGTCGACCTGTCGCAGGTCACTTGGGCGCGCTCGGACGACGAACACGTTCCCGACTGGCCCAAGCCCGCCAATGTCGAGGAACTGGGCGGCGACGGCTCGCTGGAAGAGCAGTTGATCCGCGGGGACATCGCCGCCGCCGTCGGCCTGCCCGCCAAGGGCGCAGGGCTGGTGCCGATCGTCGAGAACGCCTTCCAGGCCGGCCTCGACGCGCTGAAGACGCGCGGCTTCTACCCGATCAACCACCTCGTCGTGGTGCGCGACGACGTGCTCGACGAAGCACCCGACGTGGCCGTGCAGGTCTTCGATGCCTTCGCGGCAGCCAAGGCGCTCCATGTGCAGGCGCTGCGCGAAGGCCGCGTCACCGATCCCTCGCCGGTCGAGAAGGTGGAGCTGGCCGCGCTCGAGGTCATGGACGACCCGCTGCCTTACGGCATCGCGCCGAACCTCAACGTGCTCGAACTGCTGATGGCGCAGGTGGTGGCGCAGGGCATCATCGACGCGCCGATGCCCATCGCCGACCTCTTCGCGCCGTCGGTCCGCGACAGCATCGCCTGAGCCGGGCAGGCGGGCAATTCCTAACGCTTCGTTAATCCGTCTCTGTAACCCATTGAAATTGCGTGCGCGCAGGCATGTCCCATCGTGGGACATGCCCCGCACGCCCTCGGGCAGGGTTGCCCGCGCGGCCCGAAAACCGCCGCTGTCAGCCGGCCGCCTTCAGGAAGTCGATGACCCGCGCGGGCGCGTTCTCTTCGGTCTGGTCGTCCGTGGGCACGTCCCAGTACTCGGACCCCGACAGGCATTCCTGCAGGTACCGCGCGGCCGAGGTCGCGTGGAACCCGTCCGCCCCCGGCACCACCAGCGCCGGGATGTCGAGGCGCATCAGGTCCTCGGGCTCGGCCCCCGGCGCGGTGTCCCGGTCGATCAGCCCGCGATACATCGCCGTCACCGTCAGCAGGTACCGCCCCACATCCAGCGCCGCGTACCCGGCCGCGAAGTCGTCCGAGTTCCTGATCGGCTGCCCCCACGGCCCCCCGCGCGGATCACCCGAGAAGTTCTTGTCGTGGCTGCGCACCAGGTCCACCACTGCCTGCAGCCCGTTCTCCTCGACGTAGGCCAGGTGCCGCGCGAACCGCTGGTGGCCGCTGATCCGGTAGTTCGCCCCGCCCACCGGCCAGTAATGCACCATCGACAGCGTCCGGTCCGGGTAGGCCACCGCGAAGGCCGAGACGGGGCAGCACCCCATGCAGCCGCCCATCAGATGCGCGCGCTCGATGCCCAGATGATCCAGCAGCCCCGCGCCCTGGCGCGCGAAATGCTCCCACGTGATCCGCTCGACCCTGCCGCCCGACTGGCCGTTCTCGCGCCGGTCGAAGGTGATGCACCGGAAATGGCGGGGCAGGTGGTCGAGCAGCCTGATCCGCTTGTAGACGCCCAGGTCGGTCCATTTCTCGATCCGCGCGTCGAACCCGCCGGGCGAGAACATCAGCAGCGGCGGGCCGTCGCCCATCGCCTCGTAGCGGGTGTCGATTCCGTCGATCTTCGCGAATGGCATCATGTCCTCCCGGGTTGTCCCTTGATCTGGCGCGCCGCGCGTACGTCGGCGGCGCATTCGGCCAGCGCGTCGTGCATCACCTGCGCGACGTTGGCGTAGCCCTTGGCCTCTTGCCCGACGAGCGCGGCATCGTAGCCCACCGCCGCCTGCGCCAGCCGCACGCGACCGTCGAGCCACGGCCCGCCGCCGAAGCCGCCGATGACGGGGATCTTCACCGCCTCGACCACGCGCGGCCCGACCTCGGGGCCGGAATTGGTGAAGTCGAGCAGCACCGCGCCGGCCTTTTCCAGCATCTTCGCCTCGGCAATCATGCGGTCGGCCATGCCCGACACCACGTCCGAGCCCGCCTTGGCCTGGTTCTCGTACGGGATGCCCATCGCCAGCGCGGTCTGCGGGGTCAGGCCGAACTGCGCCCAGACCGGGATGCCGGCGCGCGCCAGCGCGGTCACCGCCTCGGGATACTCGGCCGCGCCGTCGAGCTTCAGCAGGTCGATCCCCGCCTCCTTCACCAGCCGGATGCCCGCGCGCACGGCGGCGTCGACGCCCTTCTGAAGCGGCCCGTAGGGAAAGTCGGCCGAAACGAGCGCGTTCTTCACGCCCCGCCGCACGGCCCGGGTTACGATCACCATCTCGTCCATGGTGATCTCGAACATCGTATCGCGGCCCCACAGGTTCTTGCCGACCGTGTCGCCGACCGAGACGATGTCGGCGCCAACGCCGTCCGCGATCGCGGCCATGTGGGTGTCCCAGGCGACTATGCCGAAGATCTTCTCGCCCCGGCGCTTCTTGTCGTGCAGCGCGGGAATTGTGACCTTGGTCATGGCGGTCTCCGTTCGTTGGGGCGTCAGATGACGAATTCTTCGAGCGTCTCGGGCGCGAACATCTCGTCCACGCTCAGCCGCCGCGACGACAGGCCCTGCGCGTGGTGATAGCCTAGGAAGGTGTCCAGCGTGGCCCGGTTCTTCGGCACGCCATAGGGCCAGAAATCGTCGCCCATGGTGGCCAGCGTCTCTTCGACATGCGCGTTGAAGAACGGCAGCATGCCCTTCAGTGCGGCCGTTTCCTTCAGCCCCTCGTAGCAAAGCGCCTGCGCCTCGCGGAACGCCTTGAACAGGTTCATCGCGATCCAGCGGTTGGCTTCGTAGACCTCGCGGCGGATGGCGATGACGTGCATGATCGGGAAGATCCCGGTTTCGCGGAAGTATTGCTGTTCGACGGCGACGTGGTCGGGGAACAGGCGTTTCACCCGCACGCCGTCATAGGTCGAGGGCTTGCGCGCGGTGTGCAACGCGTCGATGCGCCCGTCGGCCAGCATCTGCGCCAGGGTGTCCTCGGGGCCGATGCGCTCGACCTTGATGTTATCCGGCAGGTCCAGCTTGATCTTCTCGTCGCGGTTCGGCGTCTCCTCGCCGCCGGTGACGTAGGTGACGCTGTCGACCGGTACGCCGTAATGCTCGTCAAGGATGCCGCGGATCCAGACCGGCGCGGTCATCTGGAATTCCGGCGTGCCGACGC
>NZ_JBELMH010000005.1:0-14273 GCF_042096055.1 Citreimonas sp.
CTGGAACGGCTGCTTGAGACCCATGAGCGGGCCCGCGTCGCGCACGGGGCGCACGTCGACCTGGCTGCCGGGCAGGAACGCCACGGCGCCGCCGAGGTCTACGGTGAAGCCGCCCTTGACGCGGCCGAAGATCGCGCCCTCGACGCGGGCGTCGTCGGCATAGGCCTTCTCGAGCCGGTCCCACGCCTCTTCGCGGCGCGCCATCTCGCGGCTGATGACGGCTTCGCCGCGGGCGTTCTCGGCCGAACGCAGGTAGACCTCGACCTCGTCACCGACCGAGATGTCGGGCGCTTCGCCGGGGTTCGCGAATTCCTTGAGCTCGACGCGGCCTTCCATCTTGTAGCCCACGTCGATGATGGCCTGGCCCGCCTCGATGGCGATGACCTTGCCCTTGACCACCGAACCCTCGTTCGGCGTATCCATCTCGAGGCTCTCGTTGAGAAGCGCCTCGAATTCGTCCATGCTTGCTTGTGCCATGTGGCTGGATTTTCCTTTACGACTTATTGCTATTCTGGCCGGGCGGTTGTCTCCGCCGGTCTTGGGTTGGTCAGTCGGGCGTTGCGGAAAACGAAAAAGGGGCCGTCGCAGCGACCCGTGCCCGTTCATCCTGTCGCGCCCGCGGCCTCGCGGCCTTGTCGACGCGCCGCTCATACCGCCACGGCCCGCGCAAGGCAAGCCTTAGCTGCCGCCGCCCCGACGCATGCCCGCCACGGCTGCTGCCAGCGGCGGCACAGACGTCACGGGCGCGCGCCCACCCGCCCGCAAGGCTTGTTTCAACGATGGTCGACCTGTAAAAGCGTGCAAGGGGACGGGGAAGAGCGGAATTTCAAGATGATGCAGACTGGAGTCTTCGGCCAGATGGCGCGCCTGATGGAGATGGTCGACGCCATGATGACCGAACTCGGACTGGCGGACCTGTCGGTGAACGAGCGGACGGTGCTGATGGCGATGTCCGCCTGCGCGACGCGCGATGTCGACGGGATGCCGGTCAGCCATACCGAGCGGGCGCGCGCGCATCGCCTCACGCGGCAGATCTCGCAGCCGACGTTTCACCGCAATCTGCGGCGGCTGATGGATCGTGGCATCATCGGCAAGGCCGACGGGCTGGGTGCGGGCGAATACGTCATCGTGTCGCCCCGCGCGCCGACGGTCGAGATCCCGGCGGCGCTGGACCGCGCCGCTCTGGGCCAGCAGGCCGCCGAATAGCCGCTTTCAGGACTCGGGGCGCTTCTCGTCGATGAAACGCCGCGCGGTGGCGACGGCGGTGTCGACGTCCATGTCGGACGTGTCCAGCACCAGCGCCGTCTCGGCCGCACGAAGCGGCGCGTCGGCGCGGTTCATGTCCTGGTCGTCGCGCCGGCGGATGTCGTCCAGTACCCCGTCGAACGACACGTCGTGCCCCGCCGCCACCAGTTCGCGCCAGCGACGATCGGCGCGGATCTCGGGCCGGGCGGTGACGAACAGCTTGGCCGGCGCGTCGGGACAGATCACCGTGCCGATGTCGCGCCCGTCCAGAACCGCGCCGCCCGAGCGCGCGGCGAAGGCGCGCTGAAAGTCGACCAGTGCCGCCCGCACCTCGGCGATGGTGGCCACGCGCGACGCGGCCTGCGCGACCTCGGGCAGGCGCAGCGCGGCGTCGTCCAGTTCCTCGGGGTTCAGGGTGCGCGCGGCCTCGACCGGCTCCATCCCGTCCAGCATCCGCCGCCCGACCGCGCGGTAGAGCCGCCCGGTATCGAGATGGCCGAAACCGTAATCCCGCGCGAGGCGCTTCGAGATGGTGCCCTTGCCGGATGCGGCGGGGCCGTCGACTGCAATCGTGAATCCCATCCGGTCAGTTAACCCGGCACGCCGGCCCGGCGCAACCGGCGGTCAGGCCGGCACCGCCTCGCGCGCGATGTCGGCGCCGAGCCCGGCCATCAGCCCCTCGAAGATCGGGAAGGACGTGGCGATCGGCCCGCCGTCGTCGATGCGCATCGGCGCGTTGGCGGCCAGCCCCAGCACCAGGAACGCCATGGCGATCCGGTGGTCGAGGAACGTCTCGACCGTGGCCCCGCCCGGCACGGCGCCAAAGCCCAGCCCGTGCACGCGCCACCAATCCTCGCCCTCGTCCACGCGCAGCCCGGCGGCGCGCAGGCCCCTCGCCATGGCGTCGATCCGGTCGGATTCCTTGACGCGCAGCTCCTTCACGCCGGGCATGTAGGTCTGACCCTCGGCGAAGGCCGCGACCACCGACAGCACCGGGTATTCGTCGATCATGCTCGCCGCGCGCTCGGCCGCCACCTCGATACCGCGCAGGTCGGGCGAGAACCGCGCGCGCAGGTCAGCGACCGGCTCGCCCCCCTCCTCGCGCGGGTTCTCGAAGGTCAGGTCCGCACCCATGTCCTGCAGGGTAAAGAACAGCCCCGCCCGCGTCGGGTTCAGCCCGATATTGGGCACCAGCACGTCCGAGCCTTCGGTGATCAGGGCGGCGCAGACCGGGAAGGCCGCGCTCGACGGGTCGCGCGGCACGGCGATGGTCTGGGGCCGCAGTTCGGGCCGGCCCTGGAGGGTGATGACGCGGCCCTCGTCGCTGTCCTCGGTCGCGATCGTCGCGCCGAAGCCGGCCAGCATGCGCTCGGAATGATCGCGCGTCGCCTCGCGCTCGATCACCACCGTCTCGCCCGGCGCATTCAGTCCCGCCAGAAGCACCGCCGACTTCACCTGCGCCGACGGCACCGGCGTCGCGTAGCGTACCGGCAGCGGATCATGCGCGCCGACGATCGTCATCGGCAGCCGCCCGCCCGAACGCCCGTAGGCCCTGGCGCCGAACAGCGCCAGCGGATCGGTCACCCGCGCCATGGGCCGCTTGTTCAGGCTCGCGTCGCCGGTGAAGGTCGCGGTGATCGGGCTGGTGGCCATCGCCCCCATGATCAGCCGCACGCCGGTGCCGGAATTGCCGCAATCGATCACCTGCCCCGGCTCGGCAAATCCGCCGACGCCGACACCGTGCACGTGCCACGTGTCGCCGCGCTTCTCGACGTCCGCCCCGAAGGCGCGCATCGCCTTGGCCGTGTCCAGCACGTCCTGCCCCTCCAGCAGGCCGGTCACACGCGTCTCGCCCACCGCCATCGCACCGAGGATCAGCGACCGGTGCGAGATCGACTTGTCGCCGGGCACCTCCGCCCTGCCCTTCAGCGGGCCCGAGCGGCGTGCAATCATCGGGATCGGATCACCATGGGCGGACATGCGGCACTCCTTCGCGCGTTCCGCCGCCTGATAGACCGGGCCGCGCGCGCCGTCCACCTTCGCGCCATCGCCCGAAGGATCAGTCGCGCCGAAAGGTCAGGTAGTGGGGCACGCGCCCCTCGCGCAGGGCCTTCTGCTCGTAGCGCGTGGACAGCCAGTCGCGCCACGGCTCGCGCCAGTCGGCGGGGCTCTCGGCGGTCCACGTGAAGCCGGCCTTCGGCACCTCGATCAGCGTCTGGCGCACGTAGTCGGGGATGTCGGTCGCCACGCGGAACTCGGCCCCCGGCGCCAGCGCCCGGTGCAGCGGTTCCAGATGCTCGTCGGTGACGAAGCGGCGGCGGTGGTGCTTCTTCTTGGGCCAGGGGTCGGGGTAGAGCAGGAAGGCCTTGGCGATCCCGCTTTCGGGCAGCACGTCCATCAGGTCGCGCGCGTCGCCCGGCCAGACGCGGATGTTCGAAACACCCGCGTCGCGGATCTTGCCCAGCAGCATCGCCACGCCGTTGATGAAGGGCTCGCAGCCGATGATGCCCACGCCGGGGTTGCTCTTCGCCTGGTGGACGAGATGCTCGCCCCCGCCGAACCCGATTTCCAGCCAGACCGGCACGTCGCCGAATGTGGCCTTCAGGTCCAGCGGATGCCGCTCGGGGTTCACGTCCCAGCCGACCGGACCGGGCGACAGCGGCTCGAGATCCTCGTCGAGGTACCGCTCTTGCGCGGGGCGCAGCCCCTTGCCCTTGATGCGGCCGTAGAAATTGCGCCAGGGCGCGCCGGGATGCTTGTTCGACGTGGTCATGGCGCGGGCTTTAGCGGCGCGCGCGCGACGGGGCAAGCGGATCGGGCCCGACGATCAGGGGCGGATCAGGATGCTGCCCAGCACCGCCAGCCCGTCGCCGTCGCGGCGCACCACCAGCACCTCGCCCGAGCGCGTGCCCTGCCCGGTCAGTGCGCTGATGTTGACCTGGTGCGTGACCACGAAGGGCCGTCCGTCAGTCTCGGCCAGCCGGTTCAGCGCCGCCTCGGTCTGCGGCGCGCGCGCGTCGTAGTCGCGGAAGAACGAGTTGAACTCCGGTGCCTCGACCACCGGCCCGAGGTCGAGCAGCCGCGCCGTGTCGAGACACCGGCACCAGCGCGACGACAGTACCACGTCGAAGTCGTGCCCGCGCTCGCGGAAGGCCTGCCCGATGGCGCGGGCCTGCGCGCGGCCAGCATCGTCGAGGTTGCGCTGCGTGGCGCAATCCTCGACGTCGAAATCATCCGGATCGCCCACGCCCGGCGCAAGGGCGTGGCGCATGATCGCGAAGGCGCCGGGCTGGTCCAGCGCGTCCCAGTCGTTGGCCAGCAGCGGCCCGGCGGCGATCATCAGGAAGGAGGCGAGCAGGAAGCGCATGGGGCCTCGGGTTGTTCGGATACGAAACGGGGCGCGGGGGCTCTGCCCACGTCCGCTTGCGCGGACTCCCCCGGGATATTTCCGGACCAAAGAAGCGGCGGACGCCCGGCATACCCGCGCCCGCCGCCTTCGGGTCAGAGGCGTTCGGCCAGGAAGTCCTGCAGCCCGTCCCAAGATCCCTGGTCGGCGTCGAGGTCGTAGTCGTTCGAGCCGTAGACCGTGAAGCTGTGGCGCGCGCCGCCGAAGACATGCGCGCCGTGCTCGACGCCCGCCTCCTGCAACTGGTTCAGGACCGAGGCGAGATCCTCCATCCCCGACACGGGGTCGGCCGTGCCGTGGAAGAACAGCACGGGCGCCGCGGTGGCCGAGTAATCCTGCCCCTCGGGCGTGCCCAGCCCGCCGTGGAAGCTGACGAAGCCGTCGAGGTCTGCGCCCGCGCGGGCGGCCTCGAGCACGGCCGCGCCGCCGAAGCAGTAGCCCATCATCACCATGTCGTCGGTCGCGCCGGTGATGTTGGCGGCCTCCTCGATCGAGCCCATGAGGCGCGCGCGGAATTCCTCGCGGTCGCCGTAGAGCGCGCCGGACAGCGCGCGGTTCTCGTCGGTGGTGGTGGGATTCTCGTCGGCGCCGTAGACGTCGATGGCGAAGGCCGTGTAGCCCAGCGCGGCCAGCATCTCGGCGCGGCGCTCCTCGTACTCGGTCATGCCGTCCCAGTCGTGCACGATCAGCACCGTGCCCTTGGGCTCGATCGCGGTGTTGGTCGCGACGTAGCCTTCGTATTCGCGGTCGCCCACGGTGTAGGTGTGGTACTCGGCCGAAATCTCGGCGCTGGCGGCGGTGGCGCCCAGCAGCGCGGTGGTGGCGAGAATCGTGCGGATCATGGCTTCCCCCTGTCGGTTGCGTTCCGCCGGGGAAGGTAGCGCGGCGCCGGCCAAGTCCAGCGCCCGCACGAAAACGGGCGGCGCCTTACGGCACCGCCCGTCGCGAAAGCCCGACAAACCGGACCTAGATCGCCTTCTTCAGCGCCTCGACCAGGTCGGTCTTCTCCCACGAGAAGCCGCCGTCGGCCTCGGGCTGGCGGCCGAAATGGCCGTAGGCGGCGGTGCGCTCGTAGATCGGCTTGTTCAGCTGCAGCGTCTCGCGGATGCCGCGGGGCGTCAGGTCCATCGTCTTGCGGATCGCGCGCTCGATCGCTTCGGGCGGGACCTCTCCGGTGCCGTGGGTGTCGACGTAGATCGACAGCGGCTCGGCCACGCCGATGGCGTAGGACAGCTGCACGGTGCAGCGGTCCACCGCGCCCGACGCGACGATGTTCTTGGCCAGGTACCGCGCCGCGTAGGCGGCCGAGCGGTCGACCTTGGTCGGATCCTTACCCGAGAACGCGCCGCCGCCATGCGGGGCCGCGCCGCCATAGGTGTCGACGATGATCTTGCGGCCCGTCAGGCCCGCGTCGCCGTCCGGCCCGCCGATCACGAAGGTGCCCGTGGGGTTCACGTGCCAGATCGTGTCGTCGGTGATCCAGTCCGCCGGCAGCACTTCGCGGATGTAGGGCTCGACGATCTGGCGGATGTCTTCGCTGGTCTGTGCCTCGGATTCGTGCTGCGTCGACAGCACGATGGACGTGACCTCGACCGGCTTGCCGTTCTCGTAGCGCACCGACAGCTGCGACTTGGCGTCCGGGCGCAGCGTGGGCTCGGCGCCCGACTTGCGCGCATGCGCCAGCCGCTCGAGGATCTTGTGCGCGTACTGGATCGGCGCCGGCATCAGGTCGGGCGTCTCGTTCGTGGCGAAGCCGAACATGATGCCCTGGTCGCCCGCGCCGTCGCGGTCCACGCCCTGCGCGATATGCGCCGATTGCTCGTGCAGGAAGTTCAGCACGTGCAGCGTGTTCCAGTGGAACTTGTCCTGCTCGTAGCCGATGTCCTTGATGCAGTCGCGCGCGATCTGCCCGATTCGGCCCATGTAGTCCTTGAGCCGCTCCTGGTCGCTCAGCCCGACCTCGCCGCCGATCACCACCAGGCTCGAGGTGGCGAAGGTCTCGCACGCGACGCGCGCCTCGGGCTCCTCGCGCAGCAGCGCGTCGAGCACGGCGTCGGAAATCCGGTCGCACACCTTGTCGGGGTGCCCCTCTGAAACGGATTCAGAGGTGAACGTGTAATCTTGTCGGGACATAAGTGCTCCATTGGTGTTTTCGCCGCCACGCCAGGAAGCCGTTGTGGCGGCATTTTTGTATCCGATTTCGGTTACGCGGGCGCAGGCGAACGGTCAAACGGAATCGCGTGGGCTACGCAACACAGCGAACGCTAATACGCTGACGAGCAACACCAACAGCGGCCAGTCGCCGATTCGGCTGTAGGGCGTCACCCGCAGCGGCGGCGGCAGGGGCGCGTCGACGTATCCCGCCTGCCCCAAGTCCAGCGATGCCAGCACCCGCCCCGCCCCATCGATCGCGGCCGACACGCCGGTGTTGGCGGCGCGCAGCAGCGGCACGCCCCGCTCGATCGCGCGGATGCGCGATTGCGCCAGGTGCTGGTACGGCCCCGACCACGTGCCGAACCACGCGTCGTTGGTGACGTGCAGCATCCAGTCGGGGCGGAAGTCCGCGGCGTGGATGTCTTGGGGAAAGACCGCCTCGTAGCAGATCAGCGGCAGCGCGGTGCCGAGATCGCCCAGCGGCATCGGGCGCGGGCCGGGCCCCGCGGCGAAGCCCCCGGTGGCGCGCGCCGCCAGCGCCTGCAGCCCCAGCCGCGACACCAGCCCCGGCAGCGGCATGTACTCGCCGAAGGGCACGAGGTGGTGCTTGTCGTAGATCTGCGTGGCCGCACCGTCCTCGATCAGCGCGAGCGCGTTGTAATAGCGCCCGTCCTCGTAACGCAGGATGCCGCTGGCGACCGGCGCGCCGTCCGCCGCGTCGGTCATCGCGGCGAACGCATTGCCCGCGTCTTCCAGCAGCATCGGCAGGGCGGTTTCCGGCCAGACCACCAGCGCGGGCGCGCGGGCCGGGTCCTCGGGCGGGGCGGCGGTGAAATCGAGGCCGCGTTCGTAGAAGACGCGCTGGCGCGCCGGGTCCCACTTCTCGGTCTGCGGCGCGTTGGGCTGGACCAGCCGCACGACGGGGCGGTCTGACAGGTCCTGCGGCGGCGGCGTCAGCATCAGCCCGCCGGTCCACAGCAGCGCCACGCCGCATGCGGCAGCGATCGCCGGGCGCCGTCCCGCCGCCGCCAGCGCGGCCAGCGCCAGCGTTGCGAAGGTCAGCCCGTGCGGCCCCGCGACCGACACCCACTGGATCACCGGCGTCTCGAGCCAGAGATACCCCACCAGCGACCACGGAAAGCCCGTCAGGATCGTACCGCGCGCGAACTCGGCCGCCGTCCACAGCACGGCCAGCGCCAGGAACCGGTGGCCCGGCAGCCGCGCCGCGATGCCGAAGGCCAGCGCCCAGAACAGCGCGAGGCCGGCGGCCAGACCGACCAGCGCGAAGGGCGCCATCCAGCCGTAGATTTCCGGCTCGATGAAGAACGGCTCCACGATCCACGACAGGCCAAGGCCGAAATACCCCGTGCCGGCCGCCCAGCCCACCAGCGCCCAACGGCGCGCGCGGCGCAGGATCGCGAAGATCGCGATGATGGCCAGGATCGCCAGCGGCCACAGGTCGTAGGGCGGCGTGCCCAGCGCCATGACCGCGCCCGCGGCCAGCGCCAGCAGGGCGTGCCCGCCGCGCCACGCCACGGGCCGTGCACGCGCCGTGATGTCAGCCACGCCCCGGCTCGGCCGCGCGCAGGGGTGCCGCGGTCTCGAACCCCGCCCCGGGCCGGCCCGAGGTGCCGTTGCGCGCCGCCCCCAGGCGCACGCGCAGCCGCTTGATCCGGCGCGGATCGGCGTCGACCACCTCGAAGTCCAGCCCCGCCGGGTGCGGCACCACCTCGCCGCGCGCGGGCACGTGCCCGGCCAGCATGAAGACCAGCCCGCCCAGCGTGTCGATCTCCTCGGCGTCGATGTCCTCGTGGTCGGTCAGCTCGAGGCCCAGCTCGTGCTCGAATTCCTCGAGCGGGGTTTTCGCCAGCACCAGGTAGCAGCCGGTCTTCTCGCGGGTCCAGTTGCGCGCCTCGTCGGTGTCGTGCTCGTCCTCGATCTCGCCGATGACCTGCTCGATCAGGTCCTCGATCGTCACCAGCCCGTCGACACCGCCGTATTCGTCGATCACCAGCGCCATGTGGCGCCGCTCGGTCTGCATCTTGGTCAGCAGAACCCCGATCGGCATCGACGGCGGCACGTAAAGCAACGGCCGCAGCATCCGCTTGAGGTTGAAGCGGTGCCCGGTCTGGCCCATCCCGTGGCCCAGCGCGAAGTCCTTGAGGTGCGCCATGCCCACCGGCGTGTCCAGCGTGCCGTCATAGACCGGCAGCCGCGTCAGACCGGTGTCGCGGAACACCTGCGCAAGATCGTCCTTGGTGATGGTCATGGGGACCGCGACGATGTCGGCCTTGGGGATGGCGACATCCTCGACGCGCATCCGGCGCAGGTTCACCAACCCGTGCGAGCGCGCCCGCGCCTGCTGGTCCTCGCTTCCGCCGTCGCCGTTCGACTGCGCGTCGGAACCGAAAAAGCCCCTCAGCCGTCGCAACATGCCGCCCTGTTCGGCGGCCTCGGTTTCGTCGTAGGTCTCAATCTTCGTCTCGTGCGCGCCCTGCGCTGCATTAGACGAGTCGTCTGTATCGCCCATCTCAGCCTTACCAGTGTCGGACGTCATTGTCCCTCTCGTTCCTTATATGGGTCAGGCAAACCCAGTTTGCCAAGTATTTCCACCTCGAGCCGCTCCATCGTTTCGGCGTCCGAGTCGTCCTCGTGATCATAGCCCAGAAGGTGCAGCACGCCGTGCACCACGAGGTGCGTCACATGCGCGCCAAGCGGGGTTCCGCCGGTCTCGGCCTCGGCGGCGCAGGTCTCGAACGCCAGGGCCACGTCGCCCAGGTGCTCGGGGTCGTCCGGCGTGCCCGGTTCGGGGGCATGGGCGGGCGCGCCGGGGCTGTCGGGCGACAGGTCGGTCTCGGGCCAGCTGAGCACGTTCGTCGGCCGCGGCTTGCCCCGGAAATCGGCGTTCAGCGCGGCGATCCGCGCGTCGTCGCAGCCCAGCACGGCGATCTCGAACAGCCGCGCATCGACGCCCAGATGCGCCAGCGCGGCCTGCGCCGCCGTCTCGGCCAGCGAAGGCAGCCCGGCCTGCCGCCAGCGCTCGTCCTCGATGATCGTCTCGGTCAGCACGCCGGGCTCACGCCGGCGCCTGGTCGGCCTCGTAGGCCTCGATGATCGCGGCGACCAGCGGGTGGCGCACCACGTCCTTGGCGGTGAAGTAGTTGAAGCTGATACCCTTGACCGTGTTCAGCAGCCGTTCCGCGTCGGCCAGCCCCGAGGGCACGCCCCGCGGCAGGTCGACCTGCGTCCGGTCGCCGGTGATCACCATCCGCGACCCTTCGCCCAGGCGCGTTAGGAACATCTTCATCTGCATGGACGTCGCGTTCTGCGCCTCGTCCAGCACCACGAAGGCATTGGACAACGTGCGCCCGCGCATGAAGGCCAGCGGCGCGATCTCGACGGTCTTCTCCTCCATCATCCGGGCCAGCTGCTTGCCCGGCAGGAAGTCGTTGAGCGCGTCGTAGAGCGGCTGCATGTAGGGGTCGACCTTCTCCTTCATGTCGCCGGGCAGGTAGCCCAGCTTCTCGCCCGCCTCGACGGCGGGGCGCGACAGGATGATCTTGTCGACCTGGCCGGTGACCAGCATGTTCACGCCCACCGCCACCGCAAGATAGGTCTTGCCGGTGCCCGCCGGGCCGATGCCGAAGGCGAGCTCGTGCGCGAAGAGCGAGCGGACATAGGCCTTCTGCGCGTCGGTGCGCGGCTCGACCAGCTTCTTGCGCGTCTTGATCTCGACCGCGCCGCCATCGCCGAACATCTCGAGCTGCGACAGGTCCTCGGCCTCGTCGGCCATGCGGAAATGGCGGTCGATCTCGGACTTGCCCACGTCGCGGCCCTGCTCGAGCCGGTCGTAGAGCGCGCGCAGCACCTCGGCGGCCTCTTCCTGCGCCTCGGACGTGCCGTGCAGCGCAAGCTGGTTGCCCCGGCGCAGGATCTGCACGCCGGTGCGGGCCTCGATGTCGGTCAGGTTGCGGTCGTACTCGCCGCACAGGTCGATCAGAAGTCGGTTGTCGGGAAATTCCAGAACGGCTTCGGCCGGGGCGGCTGGGGTCACGCATGTCTCCTGCGATGCTGCTCGCGTCTACCGTGCCAAGCGCGCGCCGGCAAGGCAACCACCGCCGCAACGCGACGCGGCGGCGAAAGATCCGCCGCCGCGCAAAAGAGCGTTCCGGGCAACATGGGACACGCGGGCGCGCCCCCGGTCGCGTATCAGATCGGGTCGCCGATCACGCTGGTCGCGCCACCCTTGAAGTTGCCGGTGGCGAGGCCGGGGAAATCCGCCGGCACGTTCACGCAGACCGGCTTGCCCGTCTGGGGGTTGTAGCGCGGCGTGAGGTACCCCTCGACGCCGTCGTCGATGATCCAGTACTGGCAGCCCTGCGGCGAATACCAGATGCCCGCCTGCATGTTCGCAAGCCCGCCCTGCCGGTCGACGGTCTGGCGGTCGTTGTCCTTGTTGGGGTCGTTGCTGCAACCGGCCAGCGCAAGCGCGCCGGCGGCGGCGAGGATGAATGCCTTCGTCATGCTCAGCACTCCTTCACTTGTACTTGCCGGTATAGGGCACGTCGTATTTGCGGATCACGAACTGCTCGGTGGTGTCGCGCGGCCCGCCGTTGCAGGTCGGCATGCCGTTGCGCTGCAGGATCGGCGCCATGTACCCTTCCGAGCCGTCGTCCATCACCCAGTGCTGGCAGCCGTCGGGATCGGTCCAGATGCCCGGCCGGTAGATCTCGCCCCGCAGGACCATGCGGCCACCGCCCTGCGTGCTGGCGATCACCTCGCCGCCGCCCCTCAGGCGCGTGATCGCGCCGTCGCTCAGACCCTCGACCCGCATGGCCTCGCCGGTCGCCGCGTCGATCACGAGCGGCTGCTGCTGCGCCGCCGCGCCGTGCGTCACGACCATCAGGCCCGCCACGAAGGCCGCGACGCCGGATCTCAGGCTCCGAACTGTCGTCGACATATGCTGTCCCTCTTTACTGTCCCTACTTGCGCGGGCCGACGCACACGAAAGCGTGACCCCGCGCGACCATACCCCGATATTAACGATTTACGAGAAAACATCGCCACGTCACGCACCGTCGCAGGCGCGCGCGCGTCGCCGGCGCGGCGGCGGGGCCGGTCGCGCGGGCCGGTGCCCGCGCTTATCGTTTCGGAAACAAGGACTTGTCGGGCGCCGCAGCGCGCCGGTCAGGCCACCAGGCGGCCCGACAGGGAATTCGCGCCGGAATCCTCGATTCGGACGGAATGAACCGATCCGGGCAGGATTGTATCGCTCTCGACGTGCACCGCGTGCAGGTACTCGCTTTTCCCGACCATCTGCCCGGCGAATCGGCCGGGCTTCTCGAACAGCACCTTGACCTTGCGGCCGACCATCTCGTCCTGCAGCGCGCGCTGCTGGCGGGTCAGCAGCGCCTGCAGGCGCTTCAGGCGGTCGTCCTTGACCGCCTCGTCGACCTGGTCGCGCTCGGCCGCGGGCGTGCCGGGCCGCGTCGAGTACTTGAACGAGAACGCCGAGCCGTAGCGGACCTCCTCGATCAGGTCGAGCGTCGCCTGGAAATCCTCTTCGGTCTCTTCCGGAAAGCCGACGATGAAGTCGCCCGACAGGTGCAGGTCGGGCCGCGCGGCGCGCAACCGCTCGATCAGGCGCACGTACTGCTCGGCCGTGTGCTGGCGGTTCATCCGCTTGAGGATGCGGTCCGACCCCGCCTGAACCGGCAGGTGCAGGTAGGGCATGAGCTTCTCGCACTCGCCATGCGCGGCGATCAGAGCGTCGTCCATGTCGTTGGGGTGCGAGGTGGTGAAGCGGATGCGCTTCAGATCCTCGATCTCGGACAGCGCCTTGATCAGGCCAGCCAGCCCGCCCTCGTGGCCGTGATAGGCGTTCACGTTCTGGCCCAGCAGCGTCAGCTCGCGCACGCCGCGTTCGACCAGGTCGCGCGCCTCGGACAGGATGCGGTCGGCCGGGCGGCTGACCTCGGCGCCCCGCGTGTAGGGCACCACGCAGAAGGCGCAGAACTTGTCGCAGCCCTCCTGCACGGTCAGGAACGCGGTCGGGCCGCGCTTGACCTTGGGGCGGTGCTTCAGCGTCTCGAACTTGTCGTCCTCGGGGAAATCGGTGTCCAGCGCCTTCTCGCCCGCCCGCGCCCGCGCCTCGAGCTGCGGCAACCGGTGATAGCTTTGCGGGCCGACGACCAGGTCCACCATCGGCTGGCGGCGCATGATCTCCTGCCCCTCGGCCTGCGCCACGCAGCCCGCCACGCCGATCTTCAGGTCGGGCTTTTCCGCCTTGAGGTGCTTGTAGCGCCCCAGCTCGGAATAGACCTTCTCGGCCGCCTTCTCGCGGATGTGGCAGGTGTTGAGCAGGATCATGTCGGCGTCGTCGGGGCTGTCGGTGGTGACGTAGCCCTGCCCGCCCATCGCCTCGGCCATGCGCTCGCTGTCGTAGACGTTCATCTGGCAGCCGTAGGTCTTGATATACAGCTTCTTGTCCTGGGGCATGGCATGGCGTCCTGCGCTTCGGGGTCAGCCGGTGCGATACCGCAGAACGGTCCCGGGTTGCAATGCGGGGCGATTTGCGGAAGCGTTCGCGAAAAAGGGCGGTGGCGTGCTGTATCCCGATCTCGAGACGTTCGCCCGGCGCGGCGCGCCGGCGCTGGCCCCCGGCCCGGTCGCGCTGATCTTCGCCGAGGATTCCGCCGCGCTCGACGCCACGCTGCGCCACCACGCCCGCCACGGCTTCGCCCCGGTCCTTTTGGGCGCGCCCGACCTGGCCGTGGCCGAAGATCTCTCCGCCCTGCCCCGCGTCGCGATGGATGCGCGCGACCCCGATGCCGTCGCCCGCGCCGTCAGCCGCATCGCGCGCGCCCTGCCGAGCGCCTGGCTCTACTGGGGCTACAACGCCGAATTCCTGTTCTACCCCTTCGCCGAGACCCGAAGCGCGGCCGAGATGCTGGCCTTCCACGCGCAGGAGCGGCGCGAGGCGATGCTGACCTACGTGATCGACCTCTACGCCGGTGACCTCGCCGCGCATCCCGACGCGGTGGCGCTGGACGATGCTTGGCTCGACCGGTCGGGTTACTACGCCGAGGCGCGCCTCGACCCGGCGGGTCGGCCCCGCGACCGGCAGCTCGACATCTACGGCGGGCTGCGCTGGCGGTTCGAGGAGCACGTGCCCCCCGCCCGCCGCCGGATCGACCGGATCGCGCTGTTCCGCGCCCGCCGCGGCGTGAGCCTGCGCGCCCACCACACGCTCAGCGATGAAGAGATGAACACCTATGCCTGCCCGTGGCACCACAGCCTGACCGCGGCGGTGATGTCCTTCCGGGCCGCCAAGGCGCTGCGCTTCAACCCCGACAGCCGCGCCGCGATCGACACGTTCCGGTGGCGCAACTCGACCCGGTTCGACTGGACGTCGCGGCAGCTGCTGGACCTCGGCTTCATCGAGCCGGGGCAGTGGTTCTAGCGCGTC
>NZ_JBELMH010000005.1:14373-18983 GCF_042096055.1 Citreimonas sp.
CAGGCGCGACAGCACCATCGACCCGTTCGTACCGCCGAACCCGAACGAGTTCGTCATTACCGAATCCAGCCCCGCATTCTCGACGCACTCGGTCGCGATTTCCTCGGGCTTCAGCTTCGGGTCCAGCGTCTCGACGTTGATCGACGGGATGATGAAGTCGTTCTCGAGCGCCAGCAGGCAGTAGATCGCCTCCTGCGCGCCGGTCGCGCCCTGGCTGTGGCCGGTCATCGACTTGGTCGACGACACCGGCGGCGTGCTGCCGTCGCCGAAGACGCGGCGCACGGCCTCGATCTCGCCCACGTCGCCCACGGGGGTCGAGGTGCCGTGCGCGTTGATGTAGCTGATCTTGCGCCCCTCCGGCAGCGTGCCCAGCGCCAGGCGCATCGCCCGTTCGCCGCCCTCGCCCGAGGGCGCGACCATGTCGGCGCCGTCGGACGTGGCGCCGTAGCCCGTCACCTCGGCGTAGATCTTGGCACCGCGCGCCTTGGCGTGTTCCAGGTCTTCCAGCACCAGCATGCCGCCCCCGCCCGAGATCACGAACCCGTCGCGCTTCTCGTCGAAGGCGCGGCTGGCCTTCTCGGGCGTGTCGTTGAACTTGGACGACATCGCGCCCATCGCGTCGAACAGGCACGACAGCGTCCAGTCGAGCTCTTCCCCGCCGCCGGCGAACATCACGTCCTGCTTGCCCAGCATGATCTGTTCCGCCGCGTTGCCGATGCAGTGCAGCGAGGTCGAGCAGGCGGACGTGATCGAATAGTTAATGCCCTTGATCTTGAACGCGGTCGACAGGTTCGCGCTGACCGTCGAGCACATGCATTTCGGCACCGCGAAGGGCCCCACGCGCTTGGTGCCGCCGGTCTTCAGCACGGTCTCGTGCGCGGCCAGCATGGCACTGGTCGACGGCCCGCCGCTGCCCGCCACAAGGCCGGTGCGCGGGTTGACGATGTCGCTTTCCTCAAGCCCCGCATCCGCGATCGCCTGCTGCATCGCGATATGCGCATAGGCCGCGCCCGGCCCCATGAACCGCAGCGTGCGCTTGTCGATGTGTTCCGAGACGTCGATGTCGATCGAGCCCGCCACCTGGCTCCGGAACCCGTGTTCCTTCATCTGCTCGTTGGCGGTGATCCCCGAGCGACCGGCCTTCAGCGAGGCCAGGACCTCCTGCGCATTGTTTCCGATGCTCGAAACGATCCCGAGCCCTGTGACGACGACACGGCGCATGCGGCCTCCATTCATATGTCAGGGCGTGTGTAGGGCATTGCCGCCCGGGGACGCAAGGCAGGGTTGCAGGCGCGCAACGGCCCCGCCGGGCCCACGATCAACGCCGCGCGCACCGACCTGCGGCGCGGCCCATTCGTTGACGAAACGTAAAAACACCTCTGGAAGTCATTGATTTCCTTGGGCGCAGTCGTGTCCCATCGTGGGACACCCGTTTTCGGGGCGGCTCAGCTCTCGCTCAGCGCGACCTTCATGTCCTTGACCTGGTAGATGGTCTCGCCGTCCGCCTCGACCCGGCCGTCGGCCACGCCCATGGTCAGCCGGCGGGTCTGCACGGCCTTGGTGAAGTCCACGTAATAGGTCAGCATCTTGCGGTCCGGGCGGACCATCCCGGTCAGCTTGACCTCGCCCACGCCCAGCGCGTAGCCGCGCCCCTTCCAGCCGCGCCAGCCCAGGTTGAAGCCGGTCAGCTGCCACAGCCCGTCGAGCCCCAGGCACCCCGGCATGATCGGATTGCCCGGAAAGTGGCACGCGAAGAACCACAGGTCGGGGTGGATGTCGAACTCGGCCACCACGTGGCCCTTGCCGTGCGCGCCGCCGTCGCCCGAGATATCGGTGATCCGGTCCATCATCAGCATCGGCGGCTCGGGCAGCTGGGCGTTGCCCGGTCCGAACAGCTCGCCGCGCGCGCATTTCAGTAGGTCTTCCTTGCCGAAACTGGTCGGATACTCGGCCATGCGGCGCGCCCCTGCTTGCTGTTGCATTTCCCTTTGCCCCTCTACCACCGGCCGGACAACGGTGACAAGGGCGGCACGCCCGCCGCCCGCGACCGCACGTCCACGTGTGAAACCACCGAAACCGATTGAAATTCCGGCGCCGGGACCTTTATATGCAAAGCATGGCAAAGGTTTCGGACATGACGGATGATGCGGTTCGGCGCGGGCGCGAGTGGCTTGCGCAAAGCGCGCTACGGCCGACGCGGCAGCGTATCGCGCTGGCGTCGCTGCTGGTCGGCGACGGCAAGGACCGGCACGTCACGGCCGAAAGCCTGTTCGAGGCCGCCAAGCACGAGGGTGAGCGCGTGTCGCTGGCCACGGTCTACAACACGCTCAAGGCGTTCTGCGAGGCCGGCCTCATGCAGGAGGTGACCGTCGACGGGTCGAAGAGTTACTTCGACACCAACATGCACGATCACCCGCATTTCTTCTGGGAGGACGACGCCCGCCTGACCGACGCGCCGTCCGAAGAGCTCGAGATCGCGCGCCTGCCGCGTACGCCCGAAGGCGCCGAGATCACGTCCGTCGACGTGGTGATCCGCCTGCGCCGCACGTAAAGCACAGCTCGGCACCACCCTTTCACGTGACCGCGCGTCGCGCGGAACCTTGCCGATCCGCGGGAACGTGACCGGGCGGGCACAAAAAGGTGTGCCGAAACCGTGGCGGTTTTGCACGCGGTGTCCTACCGTTAACGGATGATGAACCCGCTTTTCCGTTTCCGCCGGATTCGGGGCGCCGCCCCGCTAGTCGCACTCCTCGCCGCCGCCAGTCCGATGCCGGCCGCCGCGTTCGAGCAGGTCGTCCTGCGATTGCCACGCGCCGACGAGCTTCCCGAGTTGCGCACCAGCCTCGTCGACGCGCTGCTTCTGGGCACCCTGCCCGACGAGGCGCGCACGGACGGGGACGAGGTTCTGGCCGCGGCGCAGGCCGATTACGCCCGCCTGCTCGAGGCGCTGTACGCCCAGGGCTTCTACGGCGCGTCGGTCAGGATCCTGCTGGACGGGCGTGAGGCCGCGACCATCGCGCCGCTGAACGCGCCGGACACCGTGGACAGCGTGCAGGTCATCGTCGAGCCGGGCGCGCGCTTCGATCTGGGCGTGACCGACATCGCGCCGCGCCCGCCCACCGCCGAGCCGTTCGAGGATTTCCGCACCGGCGCGCCGGCGCTGGCCACCACCGTGCGCGACGCCGCGCAGTCGACCGTGGAAGGCTGGGAGGAGCTGGGTTTCGCCAAGGCGCAGGTTACCGATCAGGACATCATCGCCCGTCACGAACGCAACCGCCTCGACGTGATCGTCCGGGTAGCGCCCGGGCCGCGCCTGCGGTTCGGCGACGTCACGGTCGGCGGCCAGAGCGCCGTGCGCGCGCCGCGCGTGCGCCAGATCGCCGGCATTCCGCGCGGCGAGACGTTCTCTCCGGACGCGGTCGAGCGCGCCGCCGACCGCCTGCGCAGCACCGGCACCTTCCGCAGCGCCACGATCACCGAGGCCGAAGAGCCAAACGCCGACGGCACGCTGGACTTCACCATCGACGTGATCGACCGCGAGCCGCGCCGCATCGGTGCCGGCGCCGAAATCTCGAGCCTGCAGGGCCTCACGCTGACCGGCTTCTGGTTGCACCGCAACATCCTCGGCGGGGCCGAGCGCCTGCGGATCGAGGGCGAGGCCGCGCAGCTAGGCGGCACCTCGGGCGGGCCGGACTACTCGCTGTCCGCGCGCTTCGAGAAGCCCGCCGTCTACGGCCCCGACACGCGCTTCTTCGCGCTTGCCGCGATCGAATACACCGACGAGCCCGACTACATCGACCAAACCGTGCGCCTGGAGCTGGGGGCCACGCGCGAGTTCTCGGACGCCCTGACGGGATCGCTGGGCATCGCGCTGCGCAATTCGCGCATCACCGATCGGTTCCTGCCGCGCGACGCCGACGGCGACTACCCCGAGCGCGAGTTCACCCTGCTCAGCTTCCCCACCTCGCTGGAATGGGACCTGCGCGACAGCGCGCTGAACGCGACCGAGGGCTACTTCCTGCGCGCCGAGGTCGAGCCCTTCGCCGTCGTCAGCGGCGACGGCGATTCCGGCGCGCGCACCGAACTGGACGCCCGCGCCTACTATTCGGTGGGCGAGAACGTCGTGCTGGCCGCGCGCGGGCAGCTGGGCGCGGTGGTCGGCCCCGACGCGCTCGATGCGCCGCCGGAATTCCTGTTCTACTCGGGCGGCGGCGGGACCGTGCGCGGCCAGCCGTTCCGCTCGCTCGACGCGGAATACGACGGCATCGACCTGGGCGGGCGCAGCTTTGCCGGCCTTTCGGGCGAGGTTCGCGTCGACGTGCGCGAGAACATCAGCGTCGTGGGCTTCTACGACGTGGGCTATGTCGGATCCGAGCCGTTCGGCTTCGACGACGGCGACTGGCATTCCGGCGCGGGCTTGGGCCTGCGCTACGACACCACGATCGGTCCGCTGCGGCTGGACGTGGCAGGCCCCGTCTCGGGCGGCACCGGCGAGGGCGTTCAGATCTACCTCGGGATCGGGCAGGCATTCTGATGCGATACATACTGGCATTCCTGCTGCTTCTGCCGATGGCGGCGGCGGCGCAGAACGACGATCGCGGCTTTATCCA
>NZ_JBELMH010000005.1:19083-21910 GCF_042096055.1 Citreimonas sp.
ACGTGCCCGCGCCCGAGGCGTCAGGTCCGTTCACCCTGCCCGAGCTTCCGGTGGCGATCCGGCTGGCCGACCTCACCGTCGACCGGGCCGAGATCGGCGCGCCGGTTCTGGGCGAGGACGCGGCCTTTTCGCTTCAGGGCTCGGCCAATCTCGAAGGCGGCGAGGGCGAGGTCGACCTGGCGGTCGAGCGTCTGGACACGCCGGCCAGCCTACAGATCGCGGGCAGCTTCGAGAACGCCACGCGCCAGCTTGCGCTGAACCTTGAACTCAGCGAGCCGCAGGGCGGACTCGTAGCCCAGCGGATCGGCCTGCCCGAAGGGGACTCGCTGTCGTTGACCCTTGAAGGCGACGGCACGCTGGCGGATTTCGAGGCCGCGCTGAGCCTGCAGACCGGCGGAGAACCGCGCCTGACCGGCACGCTGGCGCTGCAGGAGACTGATGGCGGCGCGCAGGGCTTCGCCGTCGATATCGGCGGCGATCTCGCGCCGCTCCTGGCGCCGGAATACCGCGACTTTTTGGGCGACCGGATCGCGCTGGTCGCGTCGGGCGCGCGGCTGCCGGACGGGGCGATCACGCTGGACACGCTGTCGGTGGACGCCGCCGCGCTGGACCTCGAGGGCAGCGCCCGTATCGGCGCCGACGGCTGGCCGGATCGTTTCGACCTCGACGCCGACATCACCCCGGCCGATGGCGAGGAGGACGTGCTTCTGCCGCTGGGCGGCCCGCAGATCCGCCTCGCCGAGGCGCAACTGACGGCGCAGTACGACCGGGCGGAATCCGACACGTGGCAACTCAGCGGCACGGTGCAGGATTTCGTGCGCGACAGCGTCGAGATCGGCCGTGTGACGCTGGACGGCACCGGGCGGATCGCGCCCGAGGCCGGCGGTGTGACGGGCACGCTCGAACTGGATACGGACGCCTTGTCGTTGGGCGATGCCGAGCTCGATGCGGCGGTCGGCACGTCGCTGGCGGGCGAGCTGTCCTTCGACTGGCAGCCCGGCCAGCCGCTGACGATCACCGGCATCGACCTGGGCGGGAGCGATTACGGCGTCACCGGCGCGGTCACGGTCAACGGGCTCGAGGATCAGCTGGGCGTTCGCGTCGCGCCGAACCTGGTGGTCAACGCCGACCGGCTGGCGCGCTTCGCGCCGCTGGTCGACCTCGACCTTGCGGGTGCGGCCGAACTGGCGATCAACGGCAGCGTCACGCCGCTGACCGGCGCGTTCGATCTGAACCTGCGCGGCACGACGCAGGACGTCTCGACCGGCATCGCGCAGCTCGACCCCCTGCTCGAGGGCACGGGCCTGGTCGAGGTGAACGCCGTGCGCAGCGAGACGGGCCTTCAGGTCGCGCCGCTTCGCGTGCAGACCGAGGCGGTCCGCCTCGAGGCGACGGGCCAGCTGGGCGGCGGCAATGGCGACCTGTCACTGAACGCGCGGCTGACCGAGACGGGCGACGTGATCCCCGGCCTGACCGGCGTGACCACCCTGACCGCGCAGGCGGTACAGCAGCCGTCGGGTTGGGACGTGTCGGTCAGTGGCGACGCGCCGGGCCAGACGATCCTGCGCTACGACGGCACGGTCGAGCCCGACACGCCGGACGGGCTGTTCCTGTCCGGCACCATCGAGGCCGCGATCGGCGAGCTTTCCGCCTACTCGCAGATCGCCGACCGGCCGCTTTCGGGCGCGATCTCGCTGACCGCGACGGGCAACGCCACGCCCACGGCGCCCAGCTTCGACATCGTGGCCGAGGCCGTATCGACGGACCTCGAAGTCGGGATCGAGGCGGCCGACCGCCTGCTGCAGGGTCGCACGGAAATCGCGCTGGACGCCGCGCTGACGGCCGACGGCACGCTGATCATCGACGCGCTCGACCTCGATGGCACCAACCTGTCCGGCAGCATCGACGGGCGCATCGCCGACTCCGGCGGCGCGGTCGACATGGACCTGCGGCTGGCCGATATCGGCGTCGTCGCACCGCAGCTGTCCGGTCCCGCCACACTGCGCGGCACCGCGCAAAGCGACGGTGGCCCCTGGACCGTGGACATCGACGCCGGCGGGCCGGGGGGCATCGCCGCGACGATCGACGGAACGATCGATCCCGAAACGCCGCAGGGGCCGCGCTTCAACGGCACGATCGACGCCAATGTCGATCAGCTCTCGGCATTCTCGCAGATCGCCGGCCGGTCGCTGGGCGGATCGGTGTCGCTGAACCTGGCCGGCACGGTGACGCCGCAGGCGCCGACCTTCGATCTCGAGGGCGAGCTGGTCACGAACAACCTGGCCGTGGGCATCGCCGAGGCGGACCAGCTTCTGCGCGGTCGGACCGCGATCGCGCTGGACGCTGCCCTGACCGAGGACGGGCTTCTGGCGATCGACACGCTGCGCGTGGACGGCCAGCAGATCACGGCTTCGGTCGACGGCCAGGTCAGCCAGACCTCGGCGAACCTGGACATCGACGCGCGGCTGGCGAACCTCGGCGTGCTGGTGCCGCAATTCCCCGGCGCGTTGACGGTCTCCGGGACCGCGCGCAGCGACGGCGGCCCCTTCCGGATCGACCTCGACGCCACCGGTCCCGGCGGGATCAGCGCCGCCGTGGACGGCACCGTCGCGCGCGACGCGGGCCAGGTGAACTTGTCGGTGAACGGCACCGCGCCGCTGGCGCTGGCCAACCCGTTCATCGCACCGCGCACGCTGGAGGGCACCGCGCGGCTCGACCTCGCCATCAACGGTCCGCCGGCGCTGTCGTCGGTGTCGGGCACGGTCACCACCGCGGACGGGCAGCTTGCCCTGCCGACGTTGCGCCTTGCGCTCGAGAACATCGACGG
>NZ_JBELMH010000005.1:22010-46041 GCF_042096055.1 Citreimonas sp.
CGGACGGGCAGCTTGCCCTGCCGACGTTGCGCCTTGCGCTCGAGAACATCGACGGGACGGCCCGGCTGTCGGGCGCGAGCGCGACGGTGGACCTGACGTCGGACCTGTCGACCGGCGGCACGCTCAGCGTCCAGGGGCCGATCGACCTCAGCGCGCCATTCGTTGCCGACCTCGCGATCCGTTTGCGCAGCGCGGAACTGCGCGACCCGCAGCTTTACGAGACCGAGGCCGACGCCCGCCTTACCCTGTCCGGCCCGCTGACCGGGCCGAACCGCGCGCGGATCGCCGGCACGGTGACCCTGGACGAAGCCGAGCTGCGCATTCCGCAGATCGGCCCGTCGTACGAGGTGCTGGAAGGCTTGCGCCACGTCGATCCGCCGGCGGACGTGCGGCGCACGCTGCAATTCGCCGGCCTGCGCCCGTCCGGTGAGGCTGAGCCGGCACCGGCCGTCGGCTTTCCCGTCGACCTCGTGATCAACGCGCCCGACCGCATCTTCGTGCGCGGCCGGGGCCTCGATGCCGAGTTGGGCGGCACGCTGCGCCTGACCGGAACCACGACCGATCTGGTGCCCGTGGGGCAGTTCGACCTGATCCGCGGCCGGCTGGACCTGCTGGGCCAGCGCCTGACGCTGGACGAAGGCTTCGTGGCCCTGCGCGGCAGCTTCGATCCGGTGATCAACTTCGTCGCCCGCGCCGATGCCGACGGCACCGAGGTGCGCGTGGCGATCACCGGCATGGCGTCCTCGCCCGACCTGACCATCACGTCGAGCCCGGACCTGCCGCAGGACGAGGCGCTGGCGCTGCTGCTGTTCGGACGCGACGCGGGATCGCTGTCGGCGCTGCAGGCGCTGCAACTGGCCTCGGCCGTGCGCACCCTGTCGGGTCGTGGCGGGCTGGGGCTGACCGAGCAACTGCGCAGCGGGCTTGGCGTCGACGATTTCGACATCACGACGGACGCCGAGGGCAACGCCGAGGCCCGCGTAGGCGCCTACATCTCGGAGAATATCTATACCGACGTCACGGTCGGGTCGGACGGCGACAGCGCCATCTCGCTGAACCTGGACCTGACCGACAGCATCACCGTGCGCGGCGGCACCGGGTCGGACGGCGATGCGTCGGTGGGCATCTTCTTCGAGCGGGATTACTGACGCGGCCGGACGGGCCCGCCGGTTTCGGCGGTCCCAACCCACTGTGCATTACCCGCGTACCCCGGAACCGTACGGTGGGCCGCCCCGTTAACCGCCATTGACACTGAACCGCGCAGTTCACTTTATCGCGGCACCGAGGCACCCCATATCGGGCTCGGCCCCACCATTGGAGATCGTCATGACGCAACCGGAAGGCTCGGCGCCTCAAACGCTGGATTTCGAGGCGGATCGCGGCGCCTCACGCTCGATCTGGATCGCGGGCGTGCTGGTTCTGGCGTTGGCGGGATGGATGGGCTCGGGCTTCATCTGGCCCGCCGAAGAGCCCGCGCCGATGCGCGCCGACCGTGAAGAGCCCGCGCCCATTCCCGTCGCGGTGCGCAGTTCCACCGCCGAGACGGTGACGCGCCTGTTCCAGGCCGAGGGTCAGGCCCTGCCCGACCGCGACTCGGTCCTGCGGGCCGAGGCGTCGGGCGAGATCGTCGAGGTCATGGTCGAGAAGGGTCAGGAGGTCGCCGAGGGCGCGCCCGTCGCCCGCGTGGAAAGCCAGTCGAGCCTGGCGAGCGTGACGCGCGCCGAAGAGGAACTGGCCCGCGCCCAGCGCGAGTTCGACAACGCCGAGGAACTGCTGGAGCGCGGCGTCGCCACCGCCGACCGCGTGGCCGCCGCGCGCGCCGACCTGGCCTCGGCCCGCGCCGACCTGACCGCGGCCGAGCAGGCGCTGGAGGACGCGACCATCACCGCGCCCTTCGCCGGCCGGATCGAGCGGCTGGACATCGACACCGGCGAGTTCGTCTCGGCCGGGGCCGAGATCGGCCGCATCGTCGACAACCGTCCGCTGACGGTGACGATCCAGGTGCCGCAGCAATCGCTGACCCGCGTCACCGAAGGGCAGACGGCCGCCGTCGCTTTCATCACCGGCGAGACGCGCGAGGGTACCGTAACCTTCGTCGGCAGCTCGGCCTCCTCCGAGACGCGCACCTTCCTGGCCGAGATCGAGGTCCCGAACGAGGACGGCGCCATCCCCGCCGGCATCTCGGCCGAGGTGCGCATCCCCACCGGGGAGGTGGTCGCGCATTTCGTGTCGCCGGCCACCGTTTCGTTGGATGCCGACGGTACGCTTGGCGTCAAGACGGTCGACGAAGACGACACCGTACGCTTCCTGCCGATCGAGATCGAGCGCGCGCAACTCGACGGAGTGTGGGTCAGCGGGTTGCCCGAGACCGCGCAGTTGATCACCGTCGGCCAGGGTTTCGTCCGCGCCGGCGACCGCGTCGAGGCGCGCCCCGAACAGGATGCCACCGTCGATCCGGCCGCCGCCGAGGCCGGCGCCGATCCCGCGGCACAGGCTGCGGCGGCCGAAGCACCGGAGGTCACGGAATGAACGGCTTGATCTCGGCCGCCTTCAGCCGCGCGCGCGTCGTGATGATGGCGCTGCTGATGCTGCTGTCGCTGGGCGCCTACGCGTACATCGCCATCCCCAAGGAAGCCAACCCCGAGATACCGCTGCCGCTGTTCTACGTGACCACCGGCCTCGACGGGATCAGCCCGGCCGACTCCGAGCGGCTGCTGATCTCGCCGCTCGAGACCGAGTTCGCCTCGATCGCCGGGCTGCAGGAAATGGAGGCGCATGCCTCGGAAGGCTTCGCCTCGGTGCAGCTGGAATTCGCGCCCGGCTCGGACACGGCCGAGGCGCTGGACAAGGTGCGCGCCGCCGCCGATCGCGCCGAGAACGAGCTGCCCGACGACGCCTACGCGATCACCATCAACGAGATCAACACGGCGCTCTTCCCGATCATCACCGCGGTCCTGTCGGGCCCGGTGCCGGAACGCACGCTCAACGACCTCGCCACCAGCGTGCAGGAAGAGCTCGAAGCGCTGAACGGCGTGCTCGAGGTCGAGATTGGCGGCAAGCGGACCGAGGCGGTCGAGGTGCTGATCGACCCGACGATCTTCCAGACTTACAACCTGACCTTTGACGAGCTGATCAGCCAGATCAGCCGGAACAACCGCCTGATCGCCGCCGGCGCGATCGAGACCGGCGCCGGGCGCATCGTGCTCAAGGTGCCGGGGCTGATCGAGAACCTCGACGACGTGATGGCAATGCCCGTCAAGGTGCGCGGCGACACCGTCGTCACCTTCGCCGACGTGGCCACGATCCGCCGCACCTTCGAAGATCCGACCGGCTTTGCCCGCATCGACGGTCAGCCGGCACTGGCGCTCGAAGTCACGAAACGTTCGGGCGCGAATATCATCGAAACCGTTGCCGCGGTGAAGGAGCGGGTCGAGAGCCTGCGCGCCGACTGGCCCGACAGCGTTCAGGTCACCTGGCTGCAGGACCAGTCCGAACAGGTCGAGACGTTGCTGAGCGATCTCGAGGCGAACGTGCTGGCCGCCGTGATCCTGGTGATGATCGTGATCGTCTTCGCGCTCGGCCCACGCTCGGCCATCCTGGTCGGTCTGTCGATCCCCGGCGCCTTCCTGGCGGGCGTCATCGGCATCTGGGCAATGGGCTTCACGATGAACATCGTGGTGCTGTTCTCGCTGATCCTGGTGGTGGGCATGCTGGTCGACGGCGCGATCGTGACGACCGAACTGGCCGACCGCCGCCTGCAAGAGGGCGCGACCCCGCGCGAGGCGTACGAATACGCCGCCCAGCGCATGGCTTGGCCGATCATCGCGTCCACCGCCACCACGCTCTCGGTGTTCTTCCCTCTGCTGTTCTGGTCCGGCATGGTCGGCGAGTTCATGAAGTTCCTGCCGATCACGGTGATCCTGACGCTGTTCGCGGCTCTGTTCATGGCGCTGATCTTCATCCCCGTGGCCGGCGGCATCATCGGCCGGCGCACGCCGCAATCCGCACGCGCCAAGGCCGCGCTGCACGAGGTCGAATATGGCGATCCGCGCCGCCTCACCGGCGTCAGCGGCGCCTATGTGCGCCTGCTGCACCGCGCCATCCTGCGCCCCGGCGCCACGCTACTGTTCGCGGTGGCGCTGCTGCTGGGGGCGTTCGGCCTGTACGGCCAGTTCGGCAAGGGCCTGACTTTCTTCCCCTCGGTCGAGCCCGAGTTCATGCAGGTGCAGATCCGCGCGCGCGACAACTTCTCGATCAACGAGCGCGACGACCTGGTGCGCGCGGTCGAAACCCGGCTGGCGGATTTCGAAGAGATCGAAAGCATCTACGCCCGTTCGATGATGAACGCGGGCCAGGGCGACGAGGAAACCATCGGCACGCTGCAGCTCGACCTGATCGAGTGGGACGAACGGCGCCCGGCCGAGCAGATCGCGGGCGACATCCGTCAGGCGGTGTCGGACATCGCCGGCATCGACGTGCAGGTGCAGACCGAAAGCGGCGGGCCCAGCAGCGGCAAGCCGGTCAACCTGGAACTGACGGCCCGCAACCTCGAAGACCAGAATGCGACGGTCGAGACCGTACGCGAGATTATGGACCGGATCGGCGGCTTCACCGACGTCACCGACACGCGGCCCCTGCCGGGGGTCGAGGTCTCGATCCTCGTCGACCGGGCCGAGGCCGCGCGCTACGGCGCGGACGTCAGCCTTCTGGGGCAGGCGGTACAGCTGCTGACGCAGGGCATCACCGTGGCCGATTATCGCCCCGCCGACACCGACGAGCCGGTGGACATCCGCGTCCGCTTCCCGCGCGAGGAACGCTCGCTGGCGGAGCTGGGCAACCTGCGGGTGCCGACGACAGCAGGGCTGGTGCCGATCTCGAACTTCGTGACGTTCGAGCCGACGCCGCGCACCGGCGTCATCCGCCGGATGGACCAGCGCCGCGTCGCTTTTGTCGAGGCCAACGTCGCCCCCGGCGTGCTGGTCAACGATCAGGTCGCCCGCCTGCAACAGGCGCTCGACAATGCCGACCTTCCGGACGGCGTCGACTACAGCTTTGCCGGCGAGGCGGAGGACCAGCAGGAAAGCATGATCTTCCTCGCGGGCGCCTTCATCGCGGCGATCGGGCTGATGTTCGTGATCCTGCTGGTGCAGTTCAACAACTTCTTCCAGGCCTTCGTGGTGATGAGTGCGATCCTGTTCTCCGTCGCCGGCGTGCTGCTGGGGCTTCTGGTCACCGGGCGGCCCTTCGGTGTCGTCATGGGCGGGATCGGGGTGATCGCGCTGGCAGGGATCGTGGTGAACAACAACATCGTCCTGATCGACACCTACAACGACCTGCGCCGCTCAGGGCAGATGCCGCTCGAGGCGGCGCTGCGCACCGGCGCGCAGCGTCTGCGGCCGGTGGTGCTGACCTCGCTGACGACGGCGCTGGGTCTGATGCCCATGGTGATCGGGCTGAACGTGAACTTCTTCACGCGCGAGATCCTGTACGGCGCGCCCTCGACCCAGTGGTGGACCGAGTTGTCTTCGGCCATCGCGGGGGGCCTGACGGTCGCGACGATCCTGACGCTGGTGGTCACCCCCGCCCTGCTGGTGCTGGGAGAACGGAAGCTGGCGTTCGGGCATGGATCGGCCGGCGCGCCGGACGGCTCCCCGGCGCCGTCGCAGGGCTGAGGCCGCGCCCGGAACCGCCCGCCCAAGCCCGGCGTTCCATCCGCAAAACCGCGAAAGGAGCCGGCCATGACCAAGGACCACGGCAAGTCGATCAAGAACGACGACACCTACGAGGAACTGCGCGACAAGGGCTACGACAAGTCCAAGGCGGCCGCGATCGCCAATGCGCAGGCGAACCCTGACATGCACCCGTCGAAGAAGGGCGGCCAGTCGCCCGCCTACGAGGACTGGACCAAGGACGAGTTGATGGGCCGCGCGCAGGAGCTGGACATCGAGGGCCGCTCGGACATGACCAAGGACGAGCTGATCGACGCCCTGCGCGGCTGAGCCCCCTGCACTGCAAGCAAAAGAAAAGGCCGCGCCCGGCTTCCGGACGCGGCCTTGGTCATGCAATAGCGTGATGGGTCAGGCGGCCTTTTCCTCGAGCGAGCGGGACAGCAGGTCCTCGACCTCGTCGAGCGGATGGTTGGTCAGGACCTTCGGCACCTCGTGGATGATCCGGCTCTCGACCTCCTTGTGCAGGGCCTTGCGCAATTCGCTCAGCACCGGGCGGCTGGCGACGATCACAAGCTTCTCGAACGCGTTCTTGTGCGCCTGTTTGTAAAGATGCTCGGCCAGATCGTCAGCGAAACGCTCTTTCTCGAGCTCGTGCCAGTCGGTGTCGTCCAGCGCCGAGCGTTGCTGGACGCCGGTGTCGTTCATGCGGCCCGGCTTGTTCGCGGCCCAGTCGCCGGCTTTCGGGTTCTCCTGCTTGTCCTTACGCAGGACGGTCAGGTTCATGTCCTCATGGTCGCCCTTGTTGACCAGGAACAGGGCCTTTTCGCCGTCCGCGATCAGCACCCAGGCGTTCTGCGGCAATCCGCTCTTAGCCATTGTTGTCGTCCTCCTCGTCGCCTTTCGTGACACGCGTCGCACCGGCGGGACGCTCGGTGGCGCGCTTCATCTCGTCCTTGGTGCCCTTCTTGCGGGGCAGAGCGCCGCCTGCGCGGCCCTCCTGGGACACCGAGCCTCGTTCACCCATCACGCGATCGGTGTCGCGGCTGCCATCTTTCGAGCGGTGGCGCTCAGCCATGTTGTGTTCTCCTTCTTTCGGCGCGCCGCGCCACGGCGGCGGCATCCTTCTCGAGTTCGCGCCGCAGCAGCGCGATGTTGCGGCGGTTGGCCTTGAATCCCACGTCGAACACGTCGCCCAGCACCGGGATCGACCCGACGACGATGTCGATTCCGCTGTTGGCGGCCATGCGGGCGACCACGCTGGGCCGGGCGCCCATGCGATGACCCTCGAACACGATCCAGGCGCCGGGCGCCGCCGCCGCGACGTCGCCGATGCCCGGCAAGAGGCCGATGATCGAGTCGTAGCCGAAGCGAATGCCGAACAGCGAAAAGCGGCTGTCCAGCTTGTCGGCGAGCCTTTCGAGCCGCGCCATTCTCTCTTCGTGATGCGGCGACAGAACGCTTGGTCTGGGTGGCGTGGCTTGCATGCGGACCTCCGGTCGACCACTGGCGCGGTCGATAGTGGGAACGGGCGGCGTCGGAGGTGCCGGGTGGCACCTGCAGGACCCGCCCGATTGGCTATTTCGTCAACGTCGGCGGCCAAGCGGCGGTTCCGTTCAGCGCCCGCCGCGACGGTCCCCGTCCGGAGCGTCCTGCGCCATGGTTCTACCGGGGCCGGTGGGCCGCTCGTCCAGATCGAACGGGCTCCGGTCGGCGCCTGACGTTTCATTGCCTTCCTGTGCCGCCGCATCTGCATCCGGCGGCAGGGTGTCTGCCTTGACCGCGCCGCGTTCGCCCATCGGGCGATCGGGCCCGACCGTGCTGTCGCGCATGGTCTGGTGCTCGAGTTCCGCGTCGATCTGCGCCCCCAGAAGCACCACGAAGGCCGACAGCCACAGCCAGGTCAGCAGGATGATCGCGCCGGCTAGCGTGCCGAACACCTCGTTGTAGGACGCGAAGTTCTGCACGTAGTAGCTGAACAGGACCGTCCCCAGGACCCAGAACAGGCAGCCGGTAAAAGCCCCCGGCGTCAGCCAGCGCCAGCGCGCGCTGCGCCGGTCGGGGCCATGCCGGTACAGGATCGCGATGCCCAGGATGCCGATGAGGAACATTGCGGGCCATCGCAGGATCATGGCCAGCGTCTGCACGAACCCGGTCTGGCCGAAGATCGCCAGAAGCGCCGGGATCGCCGCGACAATGACGATCGCGGCACTCAGTCCAAGCAGGATCGCAACCGTCAGCGCGATGGTCATCAGACGAAGCGCGATGAAGCCGCGCGTCTCTTTCTCGTCGTTTATGACGTTGAGCCCCTCGATGAAACTGCCGGTCGCATTCGACGCAGACCACAGCGCCACGCCGAGCGAGACCAGCGCCGCGAGTCCAAGCGAGCCGCTCTCGGCCGAGGCCACCTTGCGCAACTGGTCGTCGATCAGCACCTGCGCGGCCTCCGGCAACAGCGCCAGCAGCCAGCCCGCCTCGCTTGCCAGGACGGCCGGGTCGTAGACCAGCCCCACCAGCGCGACGGCGGCGGTGATCGCCGGGAAGATCGCCAGCAGGCCGTAGAATGCGATCCCCGCCGCCATCAGGCCGATATGCTGCGTGCCGATGTGGACGAAGACCCGGCCAAGGACGGCGAACCAGCCGCGGCGCGGCATGCTTCCCGGTCCCGTCGCGTCACGGCCGATGTCGCTGGGATGATCGTTCATGCAGACCGAACGAGCAGGCTTTACGCGGGGTTCCCGAGCGCCCGCGCGAAGGTGCGAAGCCCACGACGCCGGCGGTCGGCGCCGTTCGGCCGAGGCGCGACCGGCGGCGCGGAACCGCCGCGCGACAGATCGCGTTGCTTCCCTGTCACATACTGCAGACGCAACCGCAGACACGTCAGGAGGTCGACACATGACCGACGAATTCAACAAACCATCCACCGGATCGGTACGCGACCAGGCCGCCGACCTGGCACACGACGCCGGCAAGGCCGTCGAAAACGAGGCCCGCCACCAGGCCGAGGACGTCCGCGACGCCGCCGCCGCCGAGGCGCAAAAGGTCGCGAACGCCGCCGAGGCCGCATCGGAAGAGTTCGACTCCGGCTCGCTTCAGGCGCAGGCGGTCGAGCATCTCGCCTCGACGATCGAGGATTTCGCACGGCAGGTCCGCAGCACCGACATCGACCGCATGGCGCAGTCTGTCAGCAGCTTCGCCCGCTCAAACCCAATGCTGTTCGTGGGCGGCGCAGCCGTTCTGGGCGCGGTCGCCACGCGCTTCCTGAAGTCGCGGTCGCCGCGGCCGACGGCACCGGCCGTCCACACCCGCGCGCCGATGGATGATCCCTGGGCGCCGTATGAAAGCGCGCAGCCGGGCGGATACCCGGCAGCCGGCAGCAACGGGCGGAACCTGCAATGAGCGGGCCGAGCGATTTCCGTGAAACGCCTTCGCTGCTGGTGAAGGTGTTGCGCCAGTTCTCCACGCTGATGCAGGACGAACTGGCGCTCGCCCGGGCCGAGATGTCCCGAAACGCGGCGCGCGCCGGCGCGGGCGTCGCGATGATCGCCGTCGCCGGCATCATTTCGCTGGTGGCGCTGAACGTGCTGGCGGCCGCGCTGGTGGCCTGGATCGCGGCCAACGGCTTCACCGCCGGTGTCGCTTCGCTCATCGTCGGCGGCGCGCTGCTGGTGCTGGCCCTGATCGTTGCGCTGATCGGCAAGTCGCGCCTCAGCGCAAGCGCGCTCAGCCCCAGCCGTACCGCCCGCAACGTCGAGCGGGACGTCGAAACCGTAAAGGAGGCCACCCATGCCTAAGGGTTCGCTGGACGGTCTCGAAGACCGAGTCACCAAGGATCGCGAGGCGCTCGCGCAGTCGCTGGACGCATTGTCCCGCACGCTTGCGCCGCAGCACCTGTCACGCACCGCCGAGGAATATGGAAACCAGATGATCCGGACAGTCACAGACCAGGCGCGCGAAAACCCCGCCGCTTTCGCCCTTCTGGGCGCCGGCTTGGCCATGGTCCTCACCGGGGCCGGCCGCCGCAGCAAGAGCGATGCGCTCGAGGCGCCGGTGCCGCCGGGCGGCGTGGGCGCCATTCCCGCCCCCGGCTCCGAGGCACGCCTCGGGCCCGTCACCGGCCCGCGCGACCGCCGCTTCGGCGGCCAGTCGGGCGACGGCACCCACCGCGTGTCGGCCGCGCGCCTGCGCTCGGCCATGGAGCACGGGCTCGACAAGCTCAGCCCTGCTGCCCGCAACCGCGTGCGCCGCGCACGCCAGCAGGTCATCGACGCGCAAGAGGCGCTCGAGCGGCGGGCGTCCAAGGCGGCGCGTCAGTCCGACGCCTTCGTGCGCGACCAGCCGATCGCCGCGGGCGCGCTTGCCTTCGGGTTCGGTGCGATCGCCGCGGCGCTTCTGCCCGGAACCCGCACCGAGGACCGCATGATGGGCAGCCGGCGCGACGCGCTGATGGCCGAAGCAACGCTCGCCTTCGAGCGCGAGATGGAGCAGGCCAAGGCCGAGCTGCGTCGCCGTGCCGGCGTTCAGGATGGCGCACAGGGCCATTCGGTTCCCGAAGGTCCGGCGGGTCCCGCCTACTGAGGACCATACCAGCCGGGCGGCCGCGGTCGCCCGGGAAAGAGGTGCCATGGACAAGCTGCTGAGCGACAAGGCACAGCGCATCATGATCGCCATACTCGCCGCGGTGGCCACCACCGCGGCGCTTTACTTTGCGAGACAAATACTTGCGCCAATCGTGTTCGGGCTGGTCGTCGGGGTCGTGGCCTCGCCCGTCGCCGCCTGGATGCGCGCGCGCGGCCTGCCCAACGTGTTGAGCGCCGCGGCCTTGCTGTTGGGCGCGACGACGGTGATCGCGCTGGCCTTCCTGGCCGTTGCGCCGCTGATCTCGGCGCTTGTCGCCCGCCTGCCCCAGATCATGATCGAGATCCGCGGCTGGGTCGAGGCGGTGTCCGGCGCGCTTCGCGGCATCGAAAGCCTGTCGGAAGAAATCGAGCGCACGGTCGGCACCGGAGGCGGCGGCGGCGAGGAAGGCGCGCAGGCGATCCCCACCATGATGGACGCGCTGTGGGCGGCGCCGGATTTCGGCGCACAGGTGCTGATATTCATGGGCACGCTGTTCTTCTTCACCCTTGCGCGCGACGACCTCTACCGCGCCGCAGGCGCCGGCGCCGAGACCCTGGACCGCGCCGATCGCGCGGTGTCGCGCTACTTCGCCGCCGTCACGATGATCAACATCGGGCTGGGCGTGACGGTGGGCGCTGCCATGGCCGGCATCGGCGTGAACTACGCTATACTGTGGGGGCTGGTCGCCGCGATCATGAACTTCGTGCTCTATCTCGGGCCGCTGCTGGTGGCGCTGGGGCTTCTGGCCGCCGGTCTGGTGCAGTTCGGCGGCGCCTTCGCGCTGCTGCCGCCGCTGACCTTCCTTGCCATCAACCTGACCGAGGCGCAGTTCGTCACGCCCGCCTTCGTCGGCCAGCAATTGCACATGAGCCCGCTGTTCGTGTTCCTGGCGATCGTGTTCGGCCTGTGGCTGTGGGGGCCGGTCGGCGCGATCGTGGCGCTGCCCGTGGCGGTCTGGCTGGGCGCGCTGCTTGCCGGCGTCGACTACAGCCCGTCCCGGCGCATGAAAAAGCCCCGCTACGGCAATCCGTAGCGGGGCCGTCCATCCCGATGGGCGCGATCTAGCGCGGCGTGCGGCCGCGCACCGCGCGGGCGATCATCGCCACGACGAACAGGACCAGGAACACGACGAACAGGATCTGCGCGATCCCGGCCGAGGCCGAGGCGATACCGCCGAAGCCGAACAGGGCGGCGATCAGCGCGATGACGAGGAACGTGAGGGCCCATCCGAGCATGGTTTTCTCCTTTGCGGGTGGATGCGACATCTTTCCGCTGAACGTGCAGCGGGCATTCCGGTTCCGATGGAACTTTCCGACCGCGCCCGCCGTTGATCGCCCGAAACATGACAGCACAGGCGCGACTGATCGCCTGCGACACGAAAGGAGTTTCGACATGGAACAGCGGACGCACGAAACCTTCGGCCACGCACAGCCCGACGCGCTCGGCACCCCCACGACCGACCACAAGCCCTCGATGGGCGACCGGGCCCGCGAGCAGGTCAACGCCGGCCGCGACACGATGCAGCAGGCCGGCCAGAAGATCAGCGAGACGGCCGCCACCGCGACCGACCAGACGACCGCCTTCGTTCGCGAGAACCCGGGCCTGGCACTCGCCGGCGCGCTGGGCGTGGGCGTCCTGATCGGCTTGGCCCTGCGCGAGCGTTACTGAACGTGCGCCGGTTGTCGCCGTGCCCCTGACGGCACGCGATTCCGGCCTATCCAGTGGGGCGGCGCGATGCGCCGCCCTTTCCGTCGTCTGCGGTACCGCGCTGCACCCGACGCACCCGACCATCCCGGGCGCCAGGGCGCGGCCATGATCCGCAGCGTCTCGGGCCTGCGCAGCGGCGCTGAGACCGTGGCGCTGCAAGCGCGGTTTCCCGTGGTCGCGCTGACCATCGCCAAGCACGCCCCCATCTTCGTCATCCTCTGCCTGCCGCCGGCCATCTGGGCCGCCGTCGAACGCGTTTGGCCGCTCGCCATCGCACTGGCTGTACCCGCCGGCTGCGCGATGCTGCTTTTCCTGATCGTGAGCCGGCAGGATCTGCCCGACAGCCTGTCGAAGATCGAGGCGCTGGTGGCCGTCGCGCTTGTCTTCCTGCTGGGGGCGCTGGTGCCGGCGCCGGCTTACATGGCCATCGGGATGCCGCCACTGGACGCGCTGTTCGAGTCGATGAGCGCGATCACCACCACCGGGTTGTCGGTGTCGCGCGACCCCGACGCGTGGCCGTTCGCCGCGCATTTCCTGCGCGGCTGGATGCAATGGTGCGGCGGGCTGGTCATGGCGACCGCCGTTCTGGCGCTGCTGCTGCCGCCCGGGGTGCCGGCGCGGCGCCTCGGGCGGGCGGGCATCGACCAAGGCGACCGCATCGCCTCAACCCGGAGCCAGGCGCGCCAGCTGCTGGGCGTGTACCTCGGCCTGACGGCGATCCTGGCGGCGGCGGCGATGGCCGTGCTGCCGGGCTGGCGCGAGGGTCTGGTGATCTCGCTGTCGGCGATCTCGACCGCCGGTTTCTCGCCCCGGGCCGACAGCCTCGCGTCCTACTCGGCGCTCGGCAAGGCGGTGGTCATGCTGGGATGCATTGCCGGTGCGATGTCGCTGCTGACCTTCGTGCTGCTTCTGCAGGGCAAGGCGCGCGACGCCTGGGCGCTGGGGTCGGCGCGCCGCGTGCTGGGCACGGTGACGGTTCTGTCGGCCATTCAGGCGACGATCATCCTGGGCACGGGAAACACCGCGGAACAGGCGTTCGACGGCGTTGTGAACGTGATCTCGGCGCTGACGACGACCGGCTTCTCGGCCGGCGCGATCCCGACGATCGGCCCGGTCGCGGTGCTGCTGATGGCGGCGATGTTCATCGGTGGCGATATCGGGTCCACCGCCGGCGGGCTGAAGCTGGCCCGCGTGGGCCTGCTCGGCCGGCTCGTGCTGCACGCCGTGCGCTCGGCCCGGCTGCCGGACAACGCCGTGGCGCCGCTGCGGATGAACCGCAAGCCGGTGAAGCCCGCCACCGTCAACGCGCTGCTGGCGCTGCTGAGCATCTACATCACCGCCGTGGGCCTTTTGTGGATGCAGTGCCTGGCGCACGGCTTTCCGCCCGGGCCGGCGCTGTTCGACATCATCTCGACCCTGTCGACCGTCGGGCTGTCGACCGGCGTCGTAGGCGCGGACCTGCCGGTGGACGTGAAGCTGTCGTTGACCTTCGCGATGTGGTTGGGGCGGCTGGAATTCATCGCCGTGCTGGTCCTGATCTCGCCGAAAACCTGGATGAAGAGGAGTTGAGCGATGCGCGTTGTGATTCTGGGGGCCTCCCGCTTCGGCGAGGCGATCGCCGACACGCTGATCGACGCCAAGCACGAGGTGGTGCTGATCGACCGCGACCGCGAGCGCCTGGAAGAACTGGCCGAGCGGATGGATTGCGGCATGATCGAGGGCGACGGCACGCTGCCCACCATCCTCGAAGAAGCCTACCGCGACGACAACGATACCTTCATCGCTGTCACCAACGCGTCCGAGCAGAACATCCTGGCGGCGCTGGTCGCCCGTTCGATCGGGTATGCGCGCGTCATCCCGCAGATCCTCACGCGCGAACTGATGCGCGTCTGCCGGCAGCTCGACCTGCGCGACGTGATCAACCCGCACGCCACCGTGGCGCAATCGATCCTCGAGGCGCTTCAGGACCAGGTCGCGCTGGACCACGAGACCGAGTTGCAGAACCAGCTGCGCCTGAAACGCGTGCACATCCCGGAGAATTGCGAGGGCAAGACGCTGGCCAGTCTCGACCTGCCGCCGAGCGCGCGCGCGATCGCTCGCATCCGCGGCGATGACGAATGCCTGGTCGACGACGACACAGAGCTTGCCCATGGCGACTATGTCCTGATCGCGTTGAGCTGCGACGATCTCGACGACCTCGACAAGGCGTTCGACAAGTCCTCGGAGGGCGACGAGGCCTGACGCAATCGTGTGCGCGGCCGGCCGTGTCTACGCGGAACCGGGCGGGGATCCGCGGGTTCGTCGAGAGACACTGACGCACAGGAGACTACTCCATGGATCTCGCATTCTTTCTGCCGTTGCTGGCCATGATCACGTTGCTGGCGGTCGTCATCTTCGCGCTGTTCAGCAAGAAGAAGACCGAGGATCGCCGGCACGATCCCTCGGCGCCGAAATCGCATTTGGCCGCCGACGCGCCCAGCAGCGACAGCCGCTGAATTAGGGGCTTTTGCCCCGCGCGCCCAGTCGGTTACCGACCGGTCATCCACGTCCTTCGACGCCGCGATACCGGGTGGGAACCCTTGGGCGCCTTCGGCCGTTGTAGCCACCGAAGACATTTCCGACACACCAGAGGAGCTTTGACATGCCGACGAATTTCGCAGGCAATCTCAACCAGGACGTGCGCACCAAGATGGTGGATCTGCTGAACGCGCGGCTGGTCGACACGATCGCGGTCACGCTGGCCGTCAAGCAGGCGCACTGGAACCTCAAGGGCCAAGGCTTTATTGGCGTGCACGAACTGCTGGACGACGTCGCGGACCGCCTGCGCGACAGCGCCGACCTGATGGCCGAGCGCGCCGTCATCCTCGGCGGCTTTGCCAAGGGCACCGTCGAAGTCGTCGCCGACAAGGCCGACATCGAGGCCTACCCGCTGGAGATCAGCGATCTCGAGGACCACGTTCAAGCGCTGAAAGAGCGCTTCATGGTTCTGGGCGGCGCCGTGCGCGAGGCGGCCGAGACCGCCGAGGAAGCCGGCGACGAGGACACCGCGGACCTGTTCACCGAAGTCAGCCGCGCCGTCGACAAGGACGCGTGGTTCATCGGTGCGAACGCGAAAGCCGCGTAAAGCTGCTCATCGGCCTCGGCGTCGTTGGTGGCGCCGGGGCTGCCCTTCAGCGGATCATCGTCCGCTGGACCCAGTCGATGAGACCGGCCATGTCGACCGGCTTGGAAACCCGCTCGACCGCCGGAAAGGACTCGAGCACCTCCGACCCCGACACATCGTATCCCGTCAGGAAGATGAACGGCACGTCCATGTCGCTCAGGCGGATGGCAACGTCCCGGCTGGTGTTCTGACCGCCCAAGTTCACGTCGAGGATTGCGGCACGGGGCGGCGCGTGTTCGATCGCCTCTAGCGCCGGAGCCGCCGCGTGGAAGGGCCCGCTCACCGCAAAGCCGGCATCCTCGACCGTCTGTGCCAGATCCAGGGCGACGATCACTTCGTCATCGAGGATCAGAACCGAAGAAGTCACCTCACTCGTCATCCACTCATCCCCCTGTAAATCGTACTGTTCCCCGCACCAGCGACGCCGCCGAAGCGGCACCCGATCCCCTGTCCATTCGCGGCCGGTACCGACATGCAACCAGGCATCGTTGCCTCGTCACCGTCCGCGCATGGATGAAGGCCGCTGATTTCCAAGGGTCTGTTCATCTGGTTCTCGCGGCCGCCTCCCCGTTGGACGAAGGCATATTCGCCGCGGATGACACGGCTGTAAATACCGGTTGGCCACTTGCCCTTACGGAAGCCCGCACAATCGCCGGATGAGTTCCCCAAGGGCCGCATCGGTGCGTTAACGCAAGGCAGCGGCGGAACGACGACCGGTCATGCAACCTGTGCGTGTCTACTTGCGCGACCGCGATTTGGCGGCGATGGCTGACCGACACCGGCGGCTTGCGCGCGGCATGACAGATCGTTCGGGCGATCGCTCTCTCCATGTAAAAACGCCCCGGCAAAAGCCGGGGCGCCAAACGGCAAGTACAAAGCCGCTTTCGATCAGTTTGCCGCGTCTTCCTCGAACGTCACGGCGCGGAAGACGTATCCGCCATCGCGGAAGATCCGCATCAGAAGCGGCTCGTCTGCTTCTTCGGCCGCGGCGGCGGCCTCGCGCAGGGCGCCCACGTCAGGCACCGCCTCGCCCGAGGCCTGGACGATCACGTCGCCGGCGCGCAGGCCGGCCTCGGCCGCGGGACTGTCGGGATCGACCGACGCCACGGCGAGACCTTCGAGGTCCGACGGCAGGCCCAGCTCGCTGCGCAGTTGCGGCGTCACCGGCTGGATCGACACGCCGATCGTCGGGCCGTCGGGCAGCGCGTCCTGCTCAGGCTCCGTCGGTTCCGCGGCAAGGCCCATATCGGGTCGTTCGCCCAAGGTGACCTCGGTCTCTTCGCGGTCGCCATCGCGCAGGTAGGCGACGGTGACCGGCTCACCCACCGGCAGGTCGGCCACGGCGAAAGTCAGGCCGCGCGGGTCCGACACGTCCTCGCCCGCGACCGAGACGATCACGTCGCCGGCCGCGAGCCCCGCTTCGGCCGCCGGACCGCCGGCGGTGACGTCCGAAACCAGCACGCCCGAGGTGTCGGCGAGGTCCAGCGCCTCGGCCAGCGCATCGTCGATGCTCTGGATCTGGACGCCCAGCCAGCCGCGCTCGACGCTGCCGTCCTCGCGCAGGTCCTCGACGATGCGTTGTGCCACGGCCGACGGTACGGCAAAGCCGATGCCCACGTTGCCGCCCGAGGGCGAGAAGATCGCGGTGTTCACGCCGACCACTTCGCCCGGCGCGTTGAACAACGGCCCGCCCGAGTTGCCCGAGTTGATCGCGGCATCGGTCTGGATGAAGTCGTCGTAGGGGCCCGAGTTGATGTCGCGCGACCGCGCCGAAACGATGCCCGCGGTGACGGTGCCGCCCAAGCCGAACGGGTTGCCGATCGCCACGACCCACTGGCCGATCTTGAGATCGTCCGACGACCCCCATTCGACCGCCGGCAGATCCTCGTCTGCCTCGATCTTCAGCAGCGCGATGTCCGTCGCGGGGTCGGTGCCGACCAGTTCGGCCTCGTATTCCCGCTCGTCATCCAGCACGACTTGGATTTGCTCGGCGTCGGCGATGACGTGGTTGTTCGTGACGACGTAGCCGTCTTCCGAGATGATGAAGCCCGACCCCTGGCTGCGCATCGGGCCCTGCGGCCGCTGCGGCATCTGATCGCCGAAGAAGTCGCGGAAACCTGGCGGAAGCTGCGGCGGAACGCCTTGCTGCCCCTGCGGCGCCGCACCGGTGGACAGGATGCCGACGACCGCGGGCAGCTTGTCCTCGACCATGGCGGTGAAGTCGACGGGGGCGGATCGGGTCGCCTCCTGCGCGGGGGCCTCGATCGCGGTCAGGGAAAGCGCAAGCGCGACCGCGGCCGCACTGGCGCGACCCGGTTTGGTCAATGGCGACATCGGAAATCTCCGTTTGTTACGCGTATAGGGTGTGTGGGGAACGCGACGTCATCGCGGCCGGTTCCACCGTGCCGGGGCGCCGCCACGGGCGGAACCGCTGCGATCCATGACCGTTGAATCGGCATAGATGCGATTTTCGCAACAGGAGGACGACCATGTCCGACCAAAGCCACCACAAGGACCGCGCCGTGCCGGACAAGGAATCCGACGACCGCGCAACCGAGGACACCGGCCCCGATACCGGCCGCGTCCGCGAGGAACACGACCGCCGGCGGCGGGACGAACCTGCCGCCGCAGCGCTCGAGGCCGATGCCGAGGCGGGCGCCAATGTCGCGCCCTCCGGTGCCGCGCTGCGTTCGGGTGTCCCCGATCCCGGCGCGCCGGCCGATCCGGTTCCCGCGGCCGAAGCCGCTCATCGCCGCGAGGACATTGCCGAGAACGAGCGGCGGGCGGGGCCCGGCGACGCCGGTGCCTCCGACCGGCCGACCCCTCTGCCGCAGGACCATGCGGCCGGAGAGCGCCACCCGGCCCGCAAGGCCGCGATCCTGATCGCGGCGGCACTGCTGGTGCTGCTCATCATCATAGCGCTGTTCTAGGCGCTATACGTCTGCGGGCGCGCGCGGCACGCCGCATGCGCCCGTTTCGCCACGACGGCGTCCCTGACCGGGCGCCCTGTGGCGAACACCGAACCGCAAAACCCGATAACCGCCCTTCCCTGCCCGCCCTCTTCACGGACGCCGCGGCGAAGGGCTGTCGCATGGGCAGCCCGCGGCCCCTTCCGGCCCTGCCATGCGGCGCAGGAAAGGAGGCAAGACATATGGCAAACCCGCTCAAGACACTGGTGCAGGAATACAGCTGGGTCCATCTGGGCCTCGGCCTGTGCGGCAATGTGCTGTTTTTCCTCGGCAGCGTCGCCTTCCTGCCCCGCCTGGCGAAGGTCGTCCCGCCCTGGCTCGACCACCCGGTCGAGTGGCAGACCGCCGGCGTCTGGATGTTCATCCTGGGTGCCTTCCTGATGCTCGTGGGCAGCCTCGGCCAGCTTCTCGTCTCGATCTTCGAGGCGCGAGAGAAGCAATGACCGAGCAGGCACTCGTCTTCGTACTGGGGGCCGGCTTCGCGCTGGTGCACCTGCTGTCGAGCCGGCTGGGCTGGCTGGACCGCACCCCGCGCAGCCTGTGGCTGTCGACGGCGGGCGGCGTGTCGATCGCCTATGTATTCGTGCACCTTCTGCCCGAACTCGCGCATTTCAGCGCCGAGACCGAGATGCACGCCGGCCTGTATATCGCCGCGCTGGCCGGCTTCGTCGGCTTCTACGGGATCGAGGCGCGTATCCGCCGCGCCGCCGACGAGAACGCCGCCTTTCGCCTGCATCTTGCGTCCTACGCAGGCTACAACTTCGTCGTCGGCTACCTGCTCGACGCGCAGGCGCGCGAGGAGCCCGTAGCGGGCCTGCTGTTCTACGCCTTCGCCCTGTCGTTGCACCTGGTCATCAACGACCGCGCGCTGGCCGAGCGCCACGGCGACCGCCACGCCGGAAGCGGCCGGCTGACGCTGGCGGGCGCGGTGCTGGCCGGCGTCGTCGTGGGCGCGGTCGTGGAACTGCCCCTGCCGGCGGTGGCGGCCTTCTTCGCGCTGCTCGCGGGCTCGACCGTGCTGACGGTCATCAAGGAAGAACTGCCGCAGCAGCGCGAAAGCCGCTTCGGCGCCTTCGCTGCGGGTGCCCTGGTCTATGCGGCGCTGCTGCTCCTGGGGCTCTAGGCCGCGTTCACTCGCAGGCCAGCGCCTTGTCCAGATCGGCGTGGGTGCATTCGTTCGACAAGAGCAGCGCCACCGGGCGCAGCGGCGGGATGGTGTTCGCGATGATCATGATGCTCAGCGTCATCGGCGTTGCAAGGAAGGCGCCGGCCACGCCCCACAGAGCGCCCCAGAACAGGATTGCGATGAGAATCACCAACGGAGACAGCGACACGCGCCTGCCCTGCATCTTGGGATCGACCCAGTTGCCCAGCACCTGCTCGATCACCAGCAGGCCCGCGCCGATCAGGAACGCGGTGCCGAAGTCGAGCGTCAGGAACGCGTAGAAGGTCGGCAGCACCCCCGACAGAAGCGAGCCGAGGTTGGGGATGAAGTTCAGCAAGAAGGTCAACAGCGCCCAGACCAGCAGCAGGTCGATCGCGAAAGGCCACAGCCAGGCGGTGTAGACTGCCGCCGTGAGCAGGCCCAGGAACGTCCGCACCAGGATGAACTGGCGCAGGGTCGTGCCCATCGTCTCGAACACGTCGTACCAGTCGCGCGCGCCGCGGCCCGAGGAAATCTCGCCCACCTTGCTGTGCCACAGGTCCCCCTCGCTGACCGCGAGCAGCACGAGGAACAGCACCAGCACAGTGCCGGTGATCATCATCCCCATCGCGTTGGCGAACATCTGCGCGAGGCCCGCCGCCCCTTCCAGCATGGCCGAGCTGAGCGATCCACTGCGCGCGTCGATCAGGTTCCGCAGGTCCTGCCACAGGCCGGCGGGCCCCGCTTCGTGCGGCCCCGGCAGGATGCTGCCCAACTCCTCGGTTAGGTCCGGCACCTGTGCCGCGATGCGCTGGACGCAATAGACGAGGCCCCCGACGAAGAGCGCGATGCACAGCAGCAGGAAGATCATGACGACCGCCCGGCCCAGCCAGCGCAACGGCTTCGGCATGTGCGCCGCGACGCCGCGGTCCAGCGGCAGGATGGCCAGCGTCACGAAGATGGCCATCACGACCGGTATGGCCACGACCGCCATACTGCGCAGAACCATGCCGGCCAGAATGGCGAGGATCGCCACCAGGGTCAGCGTGGCGATCTGGACGTAGCGGTCGGTCGTGATGCGGTCGTCGTTCAAGGTATCCTCCTAGCGTTTCTGAACACGGGTCGTCAGCCCGCCGGTCTGGGGCGCGGGTCATCGCGCAGGAAATGCCATGCCAGCCACCCCACGAGCGCCATGAAGACCGCGCCGCCCGCGACCCACATCAGCGCACCGGCCAGCTGCTGGTCGGCGAGCCCGCTCAGGCCGAAAGCGATCGCGTGCACCTCGTGCCAGGCGTGCCACGGCTCGGGCGCGAGGGTGACCATCACCGCGTAAAGCGTCAGCTGCGTCGCGGTCAGTCCGGCCGCCGCCAACCCGCGCTCGGGGGCGGCACGCAACGCGGCGAACAGCGCCACGGCCGATCCGGTCAGGCTGAGATGCATCGCCCAATAGGTCAGGTCGGATTGCAACGTCGCGGCATAGGGTGCCGGTGCGTGCCAGCCCCAGAACAGCACCGCGAACAGCCCCGCCATCGGCAGCGCCGGCAGACGCAGGCGGGGGAGTGCTGCCGCGATCACCGGTGCGGCGACCAGCGTCAGCAGGATATGCTGCGCCACGCGGGCCGAGAACAGCGCCATCGACAGCGCACAGAGCGGGGAGACGAACAGCAGCGCCGCCAGTGCCCAGCCCGCGGCCATCAGGCGCCGGTCGTGCGCCACCCGCATGCCCACGGCCAGCGCCACCGCCAGTCCCAGCAGCAGCGCCGGGTCCAGCGTCCAGCGCGACCAGAGCTCGGCCGGCACCGGCGGCGTTCCGCAGAAGGGGATGTAGGGATCCATGATCGCCTCCTATCCTGTGCAGTTGCCCATCATGGCGATGGGCCAGAGGTTCGCGACGATCGCGAAAAGCGTGATGACGACGGTCCACCAGGACGCCTGCGCCAGCGTCCACCGCGGCTCGTCCGGGTCGAGCTGACCGCACAGCCGACCCGCGCGGACCAGCCAGACCAGCATCAGCAGGCCGGTCGCCAGCGTCAGGAACGTGGCCGCGGCGCGCGTCACGTCGGGGTCGAGCAGCCCGCGCGGCGCGCAGGCGGCCGAGATCAGCGCATAGATCGCGGTGAAGTGGACGGCCCACAGGATCACCGGGCGGGCGATATGCAGCGCCATCCGGGTCATGACGTGGCCACCAGAAGGAACCCTGCCGCGGCGATGGCCGTCATCGCGCCCGTCGCCTTGCACATTGTCATCAGAAGAAGGTCGGGCAGCGCCTGGCCCGGCTTGACCGCGCCCAGAAGCTTGCGCAGCAGGTTGATCGCGGCCCACCACGCGATGACGGCCAGGTGCGCCACGACGAAGACGCTCAGCGCCCAGCCGGTGGCACCGAAGGCGCTGGCCCAAGGATCCACCGGCCACAGCGCCGCCACCAGCACCGCGCAGGTTTCCAGCGCGATCAGCAGCAGCACGCCGTCCACCAGCGCCGCCGTCCGCAGCGCGCCGCGCGATGCGTTGCGCAGGCCCAGCCAGCCCAGCAATGCCACCGCCGCGCCGCCCGCGATCGCGCCAAGCGTCCACGGCACCAGCGGCTCGGCCACCCGGTCCGCGAATTCCGGCTGCACGTTCCACAGGAACAGCGCGCCGAACAGCAGCGAGGCGAACAGCGCGTACGATATCAGCATCGTCCCCACCATCGAGACGTGCAGGTGCCCGCGCCGGTCGACCGCGTTGACCGGCAGGCGCAGCCCGTCGCGGATGCCGGCGTCGCGGGTCACGCCGCTGTCGGACGGCTCCCACACCCAGGCGGTGATGCCCGCAAGCGCGATGGCGAAGCCGACGGCCGTCAGCCAGTAGAGCGAGGCCAGCGTCGCGCCGAAGCCCAGCGCCACGCCGAAGGCGCTGATCAGCGGTGTCCACGTGGGGTGCGGCAGGCGCAGGATCTGGATCGGCTCGCCGCTGACCGGATCGCTGCCGATGGTCTCGCGCCGGTGGTCGGGGCAGGCCCGCAGCGCGCCTACCACATCATGCCCGGGCCGGTCGGTCAGCTCGGGCTGGTCCCACAGCGGCTCGCGCGAGCGGATCTCGGGGATGGCGCGGAAGTTGTAGCCCGGCGCTACCGGCTTGTAGAGCCATTCCAGCGTGCTCGCCCCCCACGGATTGCGCGGCGCGCGGGGCCCTTGGTGGAAATGGCGGACGAAATCCCAGACGAACAGCGCGACCCCGGCCGCCAGGATGTAGGCCCCAATCGACGAGAGCATGTTCAGACGGTCCCAGCCGATGCCTTCCGGGTAGGTCGCGATGCGCCGCGGCATGCCGCGCAGGCCCGTCAGGTGCATCATGAAGAAGGCAAGGTTAAAGCCCGCGAACATCAGCCAGAACACCCATTTGCCGATCCGCTCGGACAGCATCCGACCGGTCAGGTGCGGCATCCAGTAATAAAGCGCGCCGAACATCGGGAAGACGAAGCCGCCGATCAGCACGTAATGCAGGTGCGCCACGACGAAGTAGCTGTCATGCGCCTGCCAGTTGAACGGCACGCTGGCCAGCATCACGCCCGTCAGACCGCCCAGCACGAAGATGAACAGGAAGCCCAGCACGAAAAGCATCGGCACGCTCAGCCGCGGCTTGCCTTGCGCCAGCGTCGCGATGAAGCAGAAGATCTGCACGCCGGTGGGCACCGCGACCATGGTCGAGGCGGCCGAGAACAGCGACAGCGACATGATCGGCAGGCCCGTGGCGAACATGTGGTGCGCCCACAACCCGAAGCTGAGGAACCCCATGCTGACCACCGCGGCGACCGCGAAGCCGTAGCCGAACAGGGGCTTGCCCACGAACGTGGGCAGCATGGTGGCGACCATGCCGGCTGCCGGCAGGAAGATGATGTAGACCTCGGGGTGGCCGAACAGCCAGAAGAGGTGCTGCCACAGCAGCGGATCGCCCCCCAGCGACGGGTCGAAGAACGGCAGCCCCAGCAGGCGTTCAGATTCCAGCAGGATCGAGCCGATGATCAGCGGCGGGAAGCCGACCGCGATCATGAAGGCGGTGACCAGCAGATACCACATGAAGATCGGCATCTTCGTCAGGCTCATCCCCGGCGCGCGCGAACACAGGATCGCGGCGATGATCTCGACGGCGGCGGTGACGCTCGCTATCTCGGCCAGGGTGATGCCGATCAGCCAGAAATCCGCCGACAGGCCGGGCGTGAACTCGGACGTCGACAGCGGCACGTACATGAACCAGCCGCCTTCGGGAGCCGCGTCGAACAGGAAGGACGACAGCACCATGATGCCGCCGAAGAGGTAGCAATAGTAGCCGAACGCGCCGAGCCGCGGAAACACCAGGTCGCGGGCTCCGATCATCAGCGGGATGAGGTAGACGCCGAACCCCTCGAGCATGGGGATCGCGAACAGGAACATCATGATCGTTCCGTGCATCGTGAAGACCTGGTTGTAGGTCTCGGCGTCCAGGAACGTGTTCTCGGGCACGATCAGCTGCGTTCGCACCAGCAGCGCCAGGAACCCCGCGATCAGGAAGAAGCAGAAGCCGGTGACGAGGAAGCGCTTGCCCACCACCCGATGGCTGACCGATGACCAGTAGCGCCAGCCCTGCGGCGTGTCCCATATCTGCTCGAACGACTTGTGCTGTTCGCCCTTGCGGGTGCCGCCGTAATCGGCCGCGTCGATCTGGTCCAGCGGGATATCGGTCGTGGTACTCGTCATTTCAGGCTCGCCAGCCAGGCCGTCACGGCGCGCAGTTCAGGGCCGCTCAG
>NZ_JBELMH010000005.1:46141-49636 GCF_042096055.1 Citreimonas sp.
GTCATTTCAGGCTCGCCAGCCAGGCCGTCACGGCGCGCAGTTCAGGGCCGCTCAGGTGGTTGTAAGAGGGCATCTTGGCCCCGGGCTTCATGTCCTGCACGTCAGCGATCCAGCCGGCGAGGTTGCCCTTGTTCATGCGCCACATGCCGGCGCCCAGCGTGGCGCGGCCGCCGACGCGGGTCAGGTCGGGGCCGAGCATGCCGCCCTCGGCCACGCCGCGGACCTGGTGGCAGGCGGGGCAGCCGGCCGTTTCGAACACCTCGCGCCCGGCGACGAGTTGGGGTTGTGCCGCATCCTCGGCCTCGCCCATCGTGTCCTCGAACCAGCGCAGGAACTCCTCGGGCTCCAGAACGACCACCTCGAAGGCCATCAGCGGATGCGACAATCCGCAGAACTCGGCGCACTGGCCGCGAAAGCGCCCGGTCTCGGTGGCCGTTACCGTCAGCGTGTTGGTGCGGCCGGGGATCATGTCCATCTTGCCGGCGATGGACGGCACCCAGAAGGAATGGATCACGTTGTCGGACATCAGCCGCAGCGTGACCGGCTGGCCGCGCGGCAGGACGATCTCGTTGGCGTCGCGCATGGCGAGGCCGCCGGGATCGTAGACCACGTCCCACCAGAACTGCTTGCCGGTGACGTCGATCACCAGCGAATCCGGATGCGCGCGGGTGATGGCCTGCAGCGTCGAGGTCGAGAACACCATGACGATCAGGATCGACACCAGCGGCAGAACCACGCCGCCGCCGACGATCCACCAGGTGCGCCCGCCGCTGCGCGTCCAGGCGTACCAGACCAGCGCGATGAGCAGCAAAAAGACCACGCCGAAGGCGATGGTCATGCCCCAGGTCAGCGGCAGGATCGCCGCCGCCCCCTGCCCCGCGGGATCGAGCGTCGATTGCGATCCGAATTCGCTCAGCGTGGATTGGTCGAAAGGCTCCATCAGGATCCCCGCGGGTTCAGCAGGTACGCGGCCATGTCGCGGGCCTCGTCCTCGGTCAGGCCCAGCGCGGGCATGGCGGTGCGCGGCGCGAAGGCCGGCGGGTCCATCAGCCAGCGCGTCAGGTCGCCCGGATCGTTGGGCAGGATCCCGGCGATGTAGCCGCGCGACGCGAAGTCGTGCAGCGGAGGCCCGACCGAGCCCTGCGCGCTGCGGATGCCGGGAATGACGTGGCACGATCCGCAGCCGTGGAGCACCATCAGGTCGGCGCCCCGAACGGGATCTCCATGCAGAACCTGGCGGCTCGCCGACTGCCAGTCGGGTGGGGTGTTGTCCGGATCGGGGCGGAACCACGCCGCCACGCCCGTGGCCAGATCGTCCACCGGCTGCCACAGGGTGCGTGCCGGCCCCTCCGAGGGCGGCATCGCGGACCAGACCATCGAAGCCGTCGCGACCAGAAGCGCGGCCAGTATGCCGATCAGTCTCACAATCATTCGGTTTCGACGTCGAGCGTCTCGGCCATCGACTCGATCTCGGGCGACAGGCCCGTCGCGCCAAGGTTCCAATCCGCGTCGCGTTCGTCATCGGCGCGCACGCGGGCGTAGTATTCGCTGACCGCGCGCATGTCCTCGTCGCTCATCTTGCTGGCGATCGCCGACATCACGTTCATCGGGTCGTTGTCGCGCGTGCCTTCGCGCCACAGCATCAACTGGTGTTCCATGTAGGTGGCGTATTGCCCGGCCAGGTACGGCACGGACGGCGGATTGCCCGTACCGGACGGCCCGTGGCAGTTCACGCAGGCCGGGATGCCCTTTTCGGCCGAGCCGACCGCGCCCAGCATCCCGCCCCATTGCAGCAGGTCCGGAGAGATCTCGCCCGTCACGTTGCGGAACGGCGCGTCGATGGCGGCATAGTAGGTCGCCACAGCCTCCATCTCCTCCTCGGTCAGCTTCTGCGCGATGCCGGTCATGATCTCGTTCGGCCGCGCGCCCGAGGCGTAGTCCATCAGCTGCTTGTACATGTACCAGCCCGGCAGCCCGGCCAGCCGCGGGAACACGCCGGACCCGTCGCCGCGCCCGTTGGCGCCGTGGCACGTCACGCAGGCCATCCCCGAGCCGCCGCTTTCCGCGCCGCCCATGGCGACGAGACGGCCGCTTTCCAGCAGGTCGTCGTCCACCGGCTCCTCGACGCGGGCGTTGAACAGTGCCCGCTCGCTGTCGAGGTTGGCCATCAGCGCGTCGATGCCGGGCGTATCCGCGTAGTCCTGCGCGCCCGCCGACAAGGCGACGAGAGAACCAACCGTGAGAACCGCAGCGGCGGTGATCTTGCTCAGGGGTGTCATGCGCGCAACTCCTGTATCAGGCGTCCATCAGCGGTCGGGGATTCGGAAGGTAGTCGTTCTTCATGTGCTCAAGCGTCCAGTACGCCAGCCCCATCAGCGGCCCCGTCGGGTTGTAGCCGAGGTTCTGCGGGAACAGGCATGCGCCGAAGACGAAGACGTTGTGGTGGTCCCACATCTGGCCGTAGCGGTTGACCACGCTGGTCGACGGATCGGTGCCGATCACCGCGCCGCCGGTGTTGTGCGTCGTCTGGTAGGGCACGATGTCGTAGTTGCTGCCCTGCGCGGCCAGGTTCGAGGACGTGACCGACTGCACGTGTTCCATGTTCTCGGCGATCTCGACGGCGCGGTTCATGACGTAGTCGGACATGCGCCGGTCGTTGTCGGGAAAGTTGAACGTCATGCGCAGCAGCGGGCGGCCGTAGGCGTCGGTCCAAGTCGGGTCGAGGTCGAGGAAGTTCTCGGGTGTCGACATGCTCGAGCCGTGGACCACCAGGTCGCCGTGGTGGCCGTAGTTCTCGCGCACCGCGCGCTTCCATTCCGCGCCCCAGCGCGGGGTGCCGTCGGGCACCGGCTGATAGCTGATCGGGCGCCCGTGGTACTGCTTGCAGGCGATGTAGCCGCCGCCGACGAAGCCCAGGTCCGAATGGTCGAAGTTGTCGCCGTTGTAGTCGTCGACGACCACGCCAAGCGCGCCCGCGCCCATGAAAGGGTTGGTGACGACGCTGTCGTCGAAGAACGCGTCGACCGAGGCGATGGTCTGGTATGCGTAGTTGCGGCCGACTACGCCGGTGCGGGTCTCGGGGTCGTAGGGCTTGCCCAGGCCCGACACCAGCATCAGGTGTACGTTCCACAGCGCATAGGCGTTCATGCAGATCGTGTCGGCGGGCTGGAAGTATTCCCGCCCGTCCGGCCCGAGGTACAGCGCTCCGGTCGCGGTTTGCCCGTCGGCGGATTTCTCGATCCGCAGGACTTGGCTCTCGAAGCGGATCTCGAAGTTCTCGTGCTCCTTGATCCGGTCGTAGACGCAGATGATCGGGTCGGCCTTGGCGAAATAGCCGCAGCCGAAGCGTTCGCAGAAACCGCAATAGGTGCAGGGGTGCAGCTTTGCGCCGTAGGGGTTCTCGTATTCGCGCGTGACGTTGGCCGACGGCATCGGGAACGGGTGCAGGCCCATGCGTTCCGCCGCACGCCCGAACAGCGTGTTCGAGATCGGCTG
>NZ_JBELMH010000005.1:49736-80688 GCF_042096055.1 Citreimonas sp.
GGTGCAGGCCCATGCGTTCCGCCGCACGCCCGAACAGCGTGTTCGAGATCGGCTGTTTCATCGCCGGGTTGGGATAGTCCTGGCTGCGCGGCCCCTCGAAGACGTTGCCGCCCTCGCGCTGCTCGCCCTGCAGGTTGCCGGCATAGCCCGCGGCGCCGCAGATCCGCTCGAAGAAGTCGTAGTGCGGCTCGAGCTCGTCGTAGGTGACGCCCCAATCCTGTACATTCAAGTCCTCGGGGATGAACTGGCTGCCGTAGCGGTTCTCGTAATGCGTGCGCATCTCCAGATCGCTGGGCAGCGCGCGCCAGAGCTGCCCGTTCCAGTGGATGCCGGCGCCGCCCAGGCCCGAGCCTGGCAGAAACGACCCCAGCCGGCGCATGGGCAGCGACTGCTGGCCGCGGTCGTTGCGGAAGGTCAGCGTCTCTTTCTTGACGTCGACCATGTGGTGGTGGCGTATCGCGTATTTCAGCTCGTCATGCTCTTCGGGGCCGGCGAAGCTGGTGGCGTCGTGGCGATGCTCGCCCCGTTCCAGGATGATGCAGCGCTGCCCGGCATGGGCCAGTTCGTAGGCCGCGGTCAGGCCGGTCCAGCCACCGCCGATGATCAGCACGTCTGTCTTGGGAAGCGTCGTGGGGGCCATGGATCAGCTCTCCTGTCCGACGCTGCGGGGCGGCGTCCGGGGGTATTCGCCGTGCGCGATGCCCATCGGCGGCTTGTCGAAGGGGCGGTCGTGCTTGTCGACGTGGGAGAGGTAGTAGGCGTGCGCACCGGGGAAGCCGACCATCTTCCACCCGGCATAGGCGTTGTTGCCCATGTAGATCGGGTCCGAGAAGTAGCCCTCGTTCGCGAGGCTCAGAAGCTCGGTGAAGAAGGTCACCACCGGCACATCGGTGTCGCCCATCATGCCGTCGGATTCCGACATCGCCTGCACGTAGCGTTCGCGTCCGGCCGCGTCCTGCGCGGTCACGTCGTCCTCGGCCATCGCGGCGGCGATGCCCCGGCGCAGCAATTCCGCCGGCGGATAGGGCGCCTGGTAACCCTGCTCGGGCGTGCCGGTGTAGAACGGCCCCTCGAGGTACAGGCGCGCGCCCTCGCCGTAATGGGTGGCCATCTGGAAATCGATGTAGTCGACCACGCCGGCCTGGCTGGCCGAGGGGTAATCGTCCTCGGGGATGAACACGTCGACGATGGCGGCCAGCCAGCGGGCCTCGTCGTCGGTCAGGAAGAACCACGGCCGGTCGTCCATCTGCGCGAAGGCGTGGCGGACGGGCGCACCGGCGGCCAGCGCGCCGCCCAACGCGATCTGGCCAAGGATGGCGCGGCGGGAAAACTGGGCCGGCATCGCTCTCTCCTGTCAGGTCGTCTCGGGACTTCAACCCGGGGTACCTGCAGCGGTTCCTGTAAATCTTCCCGCGAAAGGGTCCGGCAACCCAGCGGGTTCCACCTGCGTTGATCCAGCTTACTCATCGCCTGGCGGCGCAACTTCAGCACTGTGCGGCTTAGGCCGTTCGGTTTTCCGCCGAACCCGCACGACATGGCGCGAGCGCGTAGTTTTCAGCGCCCACGCGCGCCGGGCACGCAACCCCCGCGGGAATTGCGCAAGGAACTTCAATGGCTGCCGTCCCGTTCAGGAAGCAGTTTCTCGAGTCCGGAGGTACCCATGGGGGACGCGAAGTTCGACCTACACTGGATCGATTACACGATCGTGCTGATCTATTTCGTGGCGATCATCGGCCACGGGATCTACGTGTCCCGAAAGCTCGACAGCGGCGCGGACAGCTACTTCCTCGCCGGTCGATCCCTGCCTTGGTACCTCATCGGTTTCTCGCTCTTCGCCTCGAACATGTCGGGGTCCAGTTTCGTCGGCCTGATGGGCGGCAGCTACGCCAACGGCGTGGTGATTTTCAACTACGAGTGGACGGCGGCCTTCGTGCTTATCCTGTTCGCGATCTTCATCCTGCCGTCCTACCTGCGGGCCAAAATCTCGACCGTGCCCGAGTTCCTGGAAGAGCGTTACGACGTGCGCTCGCGCCGGGCGTTCTCGTTGTTCACCATTCTGGCCATCCTGTTCATCGACACGGCCGGGGCGCTCTACGCCGGCGGTCTGGTGATCTCGAACGTGACCGGCTACCTGAACCTGTGGACCGCAGTCGCGGTGCTGGCGCTGGTGGCCGGCATCTACACGATCCTCGGCGGCCTTTCGGCGGTCGTGGTCACCGACACGGTGCAGGCGATCCTGCTGATCATCGGCGCGGGCGCGCTGTTCTGGATCGGCTTGAACGAGATCGGCGGCTGGCAGGAACTGTTCGTCGGCATCCCCGAGGAGAAGAAGCACCTGATCCTGCCCGCCTCGGACGACTTCCTGCCCTGGACGGGTCTGTGGGGCGTCGTGCTGCTGGGCTTCTACTACTGGTCGATCAACCAGTTCGTCGTGCAGCGCACGCTGGGCGCCAAGGACCTGCGCGAGGGCCAGATCGGCGCATTGTTCGCCGGTTTCCTGAAGCTGCCCAACCTGTTCCTGATGATCCTGCCCGGCCTGATCGCGCTGAAGCTCTACCCCGACCTCGAAACGCCCGACCTCGCCTTCCCGACCCTGGCGTTCGAGCTTATGCCCATCGGCATCCGCGGGCTGATCATGGCCGCGCTGATCGCGGCGATCATGTCGTCGCTCGACTCGGCGATGAACTCCGCCTCGACTCTGGTGGTGAAGGACTTCGTGCAGCCGATCTGGGACGTCAACGAAGCGCGCCAGGTCTGGCTGGGCCGCATCGTGACCGGCGTCGTCATGGTCTTCGGCGCGATCTACGCGCCATCGATCTCCAGCTTCGAGTCGCTGTTCGGCTATTTCCAGTCGTCGCTGAGCTACGTCGTGCCGACCATCGTCGTGGTCTACATCCTGGGCCTCTTCGTGCCCTGGCTGAACGGCACCGGCGCGTTCTGGGCGATCGTAGCGGGCCTCGTGCTGGGCATCCCGCTGTTCATCCTCAAGGAGGTCACCAGCATCTGGTCGAACCTCGGCCTGCCCGAGATCCACTACACGGTGATGTCCTCGATCATGATGTTCATCGGCATCGCGATCCATTTCGGCCTGTCGGCGATGACGCGCCAGCCGAAGGAAGAGGATACCGAGGCGCTGGTATGGAAACGCGACGAGGCGAAGGAGATTTTCACCACGCTCGAACGCCCGATCTGGCGTGACCGGACATTGTGGTCCGCGCTTTTGGTGGTGTGCATGACCGGCGTCATCATCTGGTTCTGGTGATGAACCCGGCCGAGCTTCTCGATGCGGGCGAAGCCGTGATCGGCCGGATGCCGCAGGCCGGCGGGCCCATCCTGATCATGGCGCTCGCCGTGGCCGCGGCGGTGGGTCTGCACTTCGTCCTGTTCCGGGTGCTGCTGCGCTTCGCGGATACCGACACGGGCATGCTCGGCTCGCTTCTGCGGCGGGCGCGGCGACCTCTGCGGCTTGCCATGATCCTCGCAGCGCTGGCGATCGTGGTGCCGCGGCTGCACCTGCCCTTCGGGTGGGAGCGCGGCATCGGGCACATCATCCTGATCCTGTTGATCGTGTTTCTGGGCTGGACGGCGATCCTGCTGGTGAATCACTTCACCGACCGCTCTATCCGGCGGCACCGCTTCGACACCGAGGACAACCTGGCCGCGCGCAAGTTCGTCACGCAGATCCGCGTGCTGCGGCGCACGACGACCATCGTGCTGGGGATCCTGACGGTCGGCGCGGTGCTGCTGACCTTCGACACGGTGCAGGAATACGGGCTGTCGCTGTTCGCCTCGGCCGGCGCCGCGGGCCTGATCCTGGGCCTCGCCGCGCGGCCGGTCCTGGCGAACCTGATCGCCGGCGTGCAGATCGCCATCACCCAGCCGATCCGGCTCGAGGACGTGGTGATCGTCGAGGGCGAATGGGGCTGGGTCGAGGAGATCTTCGCCACCTACGTCGTGGTACGCATCTGGGACTGGCGGCGCATGGTCGTGCCGCTCAGCTACTTCATCGAGAAGCCGTTCCAGAACTGGACCCGCGACAGCGCGTCGATCATCGGGTCGGTCTACTGGTATCTCGACTACACCGTGCCGATGGACGCGATGCGCGCCAAGCTCGAAGAGGTCGTGCAAGCCTCGCCGCATTGGGACGGCAAGGTTTCCGTCCTGCAGGTGGTCGACACCGACAAGGACACCGTCGCCCTGCGCGCGCTGATGAGTGCGCGCACCTCGCCTCAGGCCTGGGACCTGCGCTGCGAGGTGCGCGAGAAGATGATCGTCTGGCTTCAGGGCGCCCACCCCGAGGCCCTGCCCCGCCTGCGCGGCGAATTCCAGACGCGCAGCGCCGAGATCGACGCCCCCGCGCCCGACGTGGCGCGCGACAGGATCGACGAGAGGAGCCCCACATGAACCGGACGCTGATCCTGCTGGGCGGCGCGCACGTGCACCTGGACGACCACCTGGACCACCTGGCGGCGCGCGGCTGGCGGATCTCGGCAGTGCACGACCGCGACGCAAGCCGCCGCGCGCAGCTGTGTGAGCGGCTCGGCGCCACGGCGCTGGAGGATCTCTCGGAACTGCCCGCGGATGCCGCCGGCGCGCTGGTCTGCTCAGAGACGGCGCACCATGAGGCGGACATCACCGCCGCCCTCCGCGCCGGACTGCCCGTGTTCACCGAAAAACCGCTCGCTGGCAGCGCCGAGGCGGCGGCGCGCTGCGTGGCGCTGGCAGACCAGACCGGACTGGACCTGCAGACCGGCTATTTCTTCCGAACGAACGCCGCGCTGAAGGCGCTGAAGGACGCGGTCGATGGCGGGTTGCTGGGCCGCGTGCACGAGGCGCGGATGCGGTTCTCCCACGACGGCGGCTTCGCCGACTGGCTGGACCTCGATTGCTGGATGACCGATCCCGCGCTGGCCTGCTACGACGGCTTCGTCGACGAGGCCGTGCATTGCATCGACCTGCTGCAATGGCTTCTGGGTCCCGTCACGTCCGGCCACGCCGTCACCGCGAATGCGCTGGGCTGGCCGGTCGACGATCACGGGACGGCGGTGCTGCGGCTGGATGACGGCGCGACCGCCACGGTCGAGGCAGGCTGGACCGATGCGGCGATGCGGCTGGAACTCGACCTTGTGGGCGATCGCGGCCACGCGCGGCTGATCGACGGCGAACTGACGATCCGGCAGCGCGGTCAAGATAAACCCGTGGCCACTCATGCGCTGTCCGAACCCGACGCCGGCGAAGGGATCGAGCCGTTCCTCGACACGCTCGAAGGGCGGCCGAACGATGCGCGCGTCACACCGGCGCAGGCGGCCTCGGTCAACGCCGTGCTGGACCGGCTGAACCTGCACTTGGGCGGGCCAATCGCGGGCGCGTGAGCGCGCAGGAACCGCCTCGGCAGGCGTACGTTGAAGCCCGAACCAAAGACACGGAAGGAAGCACCGATGGATTTCGGACTGAAAGGCAAGACCGCGCTGATCACCGGGGGCGCCTCGGGCATCGGCCGGGCCACCGCCGCGCAACTGATCCAGGAAGGCGCCAGCGTGATCCTCGTCGACATCAAGGGCGACGAGGTGGCCGAGGCCGCGCGCGCGCTGGGTGCGCAGGCCAACGGGCTTCAGGCGGACCTGACGAAGCTAGACCAGGTCAAGGGCTTGGCCGAAACGGTCCGCGAACGGTTCACCATGCCCGACATCGTCGTCTGCGCGGCCGGCGTGACCGGCGCCAAGGGCCATCCGCTCGAGATGTCGGACGGCGACTGGTCCGAGGCGTGGGAAACGGATTTCATGTCGGTTATCCGCACCCTGCGCGTCTTCGAGCCCGAGATGGAGAAGCGCGGCTGGGGCCGCGTCGTGATCCTGACCTCGGAAAACGCGATGCAGCCCTATTCCGACGAGTCGGTGTACAACGTCGCCAAGGCCGGTCTGCTGAACTTCGCCAAAGGCCTCAGCCGCGTCGCCGCCCACCGGGGCGTTCTGGTCAACACCGTGTCGCCGGCCTTCATCGAAACGCCGATGACCGACGGCATGATGGACAAGCGTGCCGAGGCGCAGGGCGTGGACCGCGAAGAGGCGGTCCAGGGCTTCCTTGAGGAAGAGCGCCCCAACATCGAGCTCAAGCGCCGCGGCAAGCCCGACGAGGTGGCCGCCGCGATCGTGTTCCTGTGCTCGGAGCGGGCCAGTTTCGTCGTGGGGTCGAACTACCGCGTCGACGGCGGGTCGGTCGCGGGGATCGCGATCTGATCACTCGTCCTCGGCGTGGTCGGTCAGGCGCTTTCGGGCGCCGTCCTCCATCCCCTTGACCACGCGGATGATGATCAGCGCCAGCGCCGCGGTCATCGCCGCCATCACCCACATCCCGAACCCGATCGCGAGGCCGATCGCCGCGCACAGCCAAAGGCTCGTGCCGGTGGTCAGGCCGTGCACCTTGCCTTGGGTAAAGACAATCATGCCGGCGGCCAGGAAGGCCACGCCGCTGGTCACCGCCTCGATCAGGCGGATCGGGTCCATCGCGACGCGGTCCGAGTAGTCGCCGGCGTCGGCGAGCGTCTCGAGCATGATCAGGCAGTAGAGCGCCGAGGCGAGACCCACCATCATGTGCGTGCGCAGTCCTGCCGGTCGGGCGCGGCTTTCGCGCTCGAACCCGATGACGCCGCAGACCAGCGCCGCACCCAGCAGACGGACGATGATCACCGAGGTGTCCAGCGACGTGTCCGATGCGAAGTCGTTGAAAAGGCTGTCCATGGTCCCTCCGTGACTTTATCCTCATCCTCCGGGGCAACGCCGCAAATCCGCCCAAGGTTGCCGGACCGACGCGGAACCGCCGAACCGCGAACCCGTTGGCAGGCACAGGCGGTGCGACGAAAGGTCGACGCGCCGCGGACGTACCCGGACCCGAAGATCGAAGGACCTCGCCATGCCCTCCAGCAAAGTGGCCGTCGTTGCGGGCGGCAGCGCCGGCGTCGGGCGCGCCGTCGTCGATGCGCTGATCGCGGACGGGTATCGCGTGGGCATTCTCGCCCGCGGAAAGATGCGCCTGGACGCGCTGCGCGACACGCTCGGCGACGCCGTGATGACCCTGCCCTGCGACGTCGGCGACGCGATCGCCGTCCAGCGCGCCGGCGCGGCGATCGAAGAGGCACTCGGCCCCGTTTCGGTCTGGGTCAACGCCGCGATGCTGACCAGCTTCTCGCCCTTCGAGCGCGTCAAGCCGGACGAGTTCGAGAGCATCGTGCGCGCGACCTTCATCGGGCAGGTGAACGGCACGCGCACCGCGCTTTCGCTCATGGAAGGGCGCAACCGGGGCCGCATCGTCAACGTGGGATCGGGGCTGGCGTACCGGTCGGTGCCCTACCAGGCGGCCTATTGCGCGGCGAAACACGCGATCAACGGCTTCACCGACGCATTGCGGTGCGAGCTGATCCGCAGCGGGTCGGACATCAGCCTCAGCGTCGTGCAGCTTCCGGCGATCAACACGCCGCAATTCGACTGGGCGCGCAACCGGCTGTCCAAGCAGCCGCGCCCCGCGGCGCCGGTTTTCCAGCCCGAGCTGGCAGCGCGGGCGGTGATGCGCGCGGTCCGCGACGGCACGCGCGAAATCTTCGTGGGAAGATCGGTGCTCAAGCTGACGTTCGGCCACCTGATCGCGCCGGGCTGGCTGGACCGCAAGCTGTCGGACGCCGGCGCCGAAATGCAGAAATCGCGCGCGGACGAGACCGGCGACCGCCCCGACAACCTCGATACGCCGGACCCGGAGCGGGGCCCCGACGCGCACGGCAGCTACGGGGCCGAGGCCCTGAGCAACGGCCTGATCGTCGACGCGGCCCATGCGCGGCTGGCGGTCTTCGGGGGCGTCCCGCTGGTCATGTTCCTGCTGGGCCTGGCGCTGGGCTAGGCGCCCGGCGCCGCGTCGTCGAGATGCCACCAGAAGACCGAGCGGGGCGGCAGGCCATCCGTTGAAAGGGTGCAACTGCCCAGCAGCGGCTCACGGCCGGCCACCCGAGGCGGCACGGGGCAGGTCTTGTCGCTCTCGTTCAGCGCCACCACAACCGGCCCTTTCGCACCCTGCAGCCGAAGCACCAGCTGGTCGCCGTCGGCCTGCTCGATCTCGATGGCCGCATCGGCCAAACCCAGGCGCGCGCGCAGGGCCAGCGCCCGCTTGTGAAAGGCCAGCACCGACTCGTCGTCTTGCCGCTGCTGCGCGACGCCACCCTGCTCGGCCGTGCCGATCGGCAGCCACGGCTCGCCGCTGCCGAAACCCGCGTTCGGCGCCTCGCTGTCCCAGGGCAGCGGCGCGCGCGCGCCGTCGCGGCCGGCGGTGGCGGGCCAGTAGTTGCGGTCGAACTGGTCGCGCAGCTGGTGGTATTCCAGGTGGGCCTGCTGCTGGCCGATCTCGTCGCCCTGGAAGATCATCACCGGCCCCGGCAGCGCCAGCAGAAGCCCCGCATGCAATCGTGCATCCCGGGCCGAGCCGTCGCCGGCCCGGCTGATCCGCCGGGGCTGGTCGTGCGACGACAGCCACCACGCCATCGCGCCTTGGCCGGCGCCGTCCTCGATCAGCCTGCGCAGCGTCGGCGCCAGCTTCGGCGACGACGGCAGCTCTTGCGTGTAGGCCGCGTCGAGCCGGTCGCTGCGCGAGAATTTCCGCACGAGCTCGACCGACAGGTCGTCGCCGTTGATCTCGCCCAGAAGGTAGGCGTCCGGGCCGGCGGCATCGCGCAGCTCGGCGCTGAAGGCGGCGCAGTCGTTAGGCATCATGTCGTGCTGGTGAAGCTGGTATTCGAACGGATTGATCGGCTGCGCGCCGCCCAGGTCGGCGGGCGGGTTGTCGGGCAGCGCCCGGTCGTGAAAATAGGCCGTGACCGCGTCGTAGCGGAAGCCGTCCACGCCGCGGTCGCGCCAGAACGCGGTGATGGCGTTCTGCCGGGCGCGCAGCTCGGGGCAGTGATGGTTCAGGCACGGCTGGCACGGCAGGAACTGATGCAGGCAATACTGCCGCCGCCGGGGATTCCACCGCCACGCATGCGCACCGAAGAAGCCGATCCAGTTGGTCGGCGGGCTGCCGTCCGGATTGGGGTCCGCCCAGACGTAGAAATTCTCGTAGGGCGGTTCGCGCAGCGCGGATCTCTTGTACCAGGGATGGTCCTTCGAGGTGTGGTTGAACACCTGGTCTATCATCACCAGCAGGCCGAGGTCGTGCGCGCGGTCGACCAGCGCGTCGAAATCCTCGAGCGTGCCGAACCGCGGGTCGACCGCGGCATGGTCGGCCACGTCGTAGCCGCCGTCGCACATGGGCGACACGAAGAACGGCGACAGCCAGATCGCGTCGACGCCCAAGTCGGCGACGTGATCCAGCCGTTCGGTGATGCCGCGCAGATCGCCCTCGCCCGTTCCGGTGCTGTCGCGGAACGAGCGGGGGTAGATCTGGTAGATGACGGGATTGTGCGGCCAGCGGCCGCGGGTCGTGCGTGGTTCAGCTTCCAACGATCATGCCACCGTTCGGATGTAGGGTCTGACCGCTGAAATAGCTCCCGTCCTCGGAAGCCAAGAAAAGATACGAAGTCGCGACCTCGTAGGGCTGACCCGGGCGGCCCATCGGCGCCTGCTTGCCGAAGCCCTCGACCATGTCGGGCGGCATCGAGCCGGGGATGAACGGCGTCCAGATCGGCCCCGGCGCGACCGTGTTGACCCGGATCCCGCGGTCGAGCAGCTGCTTCGCGATCGAGCGCGAGAAAGCGAGTACCGCACCGCGGGTCGAGGAATAGTCGACCAGCTTGTCGTTGCCCTTGAAGGCGTTGACCGACGCGGTGTTGACGATAGCCGAGCCTTCGCCCAGGTGCGGCAGCGCCGCCTGGGTGCAGAAGAAATAGCCCATCACGTTGCTGTCGAAGGTCTGGCGCAACTGGTCCTCGGGCAGATCCTCGAGGTTGAACTCGACCATCTGCTGGGCCGCGTTGTTCACCAGGATGTCGAGCCGCCCGAAGTGGTCGACGATCTCCTTCACCGCGGCGAAGGCCTGGTCGCGCTTGCCCACGTCGGCGCGGACGGCGTGGCACTGGCTGCCCTCTTCCTCGACGATGGCTTGCGTCTCGGCGGCGTCCTCGTCCTCGTTCAGATAGATGATGCCGACCTTGGCGCCCTCGCGTGCGAACAGCGCGGTCACCGCACGTCCGATGCCGCTGTCGCCGCCGGTCACGATCGCGACCTTGTCCTTCAGCTTGCCCGATCCGGGGAATTTCGGCCGGTAGTCCGGGCGGGGGTGCATCTCGTGCTCGTCCGCCGGCATGGAGTCCTGCGTCTGCGCGGGAATGTCGGTTGGCTTGCTCATGGCGCGCTCCGTAGATCTTGAATTGTCGGGTATGCCCTTGGGCGGTCAACCATGCCTGCCCAGACCAGTTCCGTGCTTCACCTCGTTGCGAACCTGGCCCCAGGCCAGCAGTGTGAAGATGGCCGTGCCGCCGATCACGTTGCCGGCCAAGACCGGAAGGAAGAAGCCCAGCACGCCGACGCCGATGCCGATCTCGCCGATCATCAGCAGGTATCCCATCTCGACCGAGCCGGCGATGATGTGGGTGAAGTCGCCCACCGCGATCAGCCAGGTGAAGGTCAGCACGATGAAGAAGGCGTTGCCCTCGGCCGAGGGCATCATCCAAACGATGGCAGCCACCAGCATCCCGGCCGGCAGCGCGCGGACGAAGCTTTCGCCGGGCGCCATCTCGACCGCGTGTTTCGAGATCTGCACGAACGCATCCTTGACCTCGGGGCTGATGACGGGCGTCTGCGACAGGAAGCCGGCCGCGATCATCGTGCCCACCACGTTCGCCGCCAGCACGACGCCCCACAGGCGCAGCATGTCCATCAGGCATTGCCGTTCGGGCCGCGCGATGACCGGCAGGACGGTTGTGATCGTGTTCTCGGTGAACAGCTGCATCCGGCCGAAGATGACCACGATGAAGCCGAGGCTGTAGCCGAAATTCTCGAGCAGGAAGGACGACGGCTGGTTTGGCAGATGCCGGCGCAGGATCGCCTCGCCCAGCACAGACAGGCCCATCAGGATGCCCGCCGCCGTAGCCGAGAAGATCAGCGAACTCATCGGCCGGCGCAGCTCTTCCTCGCCGTCGCGGCGCACGACCTCGTAGATCAGCCGCGCCGACAGCCGCGTCGCGTTCGAGACCGAGTCTTCCTCGCGGTCGTGGCGGACCGCGTTGTCGTTGTCGCGCGGATCGGCGTTGCCGGATTCCGGCGTACCTTCGGAACCGTCGGGGCTCATGGCTTTCTCCTCGCGAGGGGGTGTCGCGGACGGCGCGGCGTGGCGGCGAACCGGCGTTCGCTCGGGTCGGTGGTGTCGACGAACATCTTCGGGCTCCGTGGCGGGGCGCGGGGCCCCTCTTGCGTCGGGCCAGGAGGCCCCGGCCGGCATGCGCGACCGTCGCGCGCCGTTCGCAGTGAAACCCGCCGGGCGTGGCAGGGGTTCCCATGCCGGCGCGTCACTCGGGCGCGTGGGGGGCGCCGCCGCGCCGGAACTTGCGCGCCCGCGTCCGCGTTTAGACGTCGACGTGAAGGTGCCGGCCGCGCAGGTTCGGCACCGGCCCACTGGCACGAACAGGCCGAGGACGATGACCATCATGGCTTCCGAAACCCAGAAACCGGACCTGACACCGCCCCGCGACGTGGCCGATGCCGCGGCGCACGGGCTAGACCTTCGGCGCCGCTTCAAGCGCGGCGGGACGAACGTCGGCGTCGCCCGCGCCCGCGACCTGTCGAACCGGCGCAACCTGTCGCCCGACACGATCCGGCGCATGACCGCCTATTTCAAGCGGCACGCCGTCGACAAGGACGCGTCGGGCTTCGGTGACGACGACGATCCGTCGGCCGGCTACGTGGCATGGCTGCTCTGGGGCGGCGATCGCGGCCGCGAGTGGGCCGAGAAGAAGGCCCGCGAACTCGACGACGCCTGAACCGGCCAAGGGGGCCCCGATGCTGCAATCCTTCCAAGACCTGATGAACCGCAGCCTGTCGACCGACGGCGGCAAGGCGAAACTGCGCGAGGCGTTCTTCGATCCCGGTTCCGGGCTGGTTCGCTATCTCGCCGTCGAGATCGGCGGTTGGCTCGACACGACCGAGGTTCTGGTCGAGGCCGATCGCCTGGCGCCGCCGCAAGAGGAGGGCCAGGCCTGGACGCTGCGGATCGCCGAGGCCGACCTCGAAGCCGCTCCGCGCTGGCATGAGGGCATGGCCGAGGACCGCGTCGACCTACGCGCCTGGCCGCCGGTGCTGGTGGGGCCTTTCGGGTCGACCTATTCGCCGCTTCTGATGTTCGAGCAGATGATCGCCGAACAGCGCGAACACGAATTGCCGCCCGCCCCCGACGGCGACAAGCTGGTCCGCCCGCTGGAGGAGATCGGAAGCTGGATGGGTCTGCCCGCCTTCTGCACCGACGGCGAGATCGGCACCGTCGCCGACCTGCTGTTCGAGACCGGCACCCACCGGGTCGTGAGCGTTGCCATCGCGCCCAAGACGGCGGTGTCGTCGCACAGCGACGACGAGGAAGCTTCGGACGGCACGACGGGCATGGACGACCACGGCCGGATTCGCCTGCCGCTAACGGGCCTGCGCCACCGCCCCAAGCAGGGCACGCATCTGGTGTTCGACACCAGCCTGGAGGCGCTGAACCTGGACCCGGCCTGACGGCCGACTTCGAACCCTATTGGCAACAAAAAACCCCGCGGAAGATAATCCCGCGGGGTTCTTGATGTCGATCGGCAGACGCCTCAGGAGGCGTGGGTGCGCGACCAGTCGTCGACTTCGCGCTCGGCGTCGTCCTTCGAGCGGCCATAGCGCTCCTGCACGGCGCCGACCAGCTTGTCGCGGTCGCCTTCGATCGTGCGCAGGTCGTCGTCGGTCAGCTTGCCCCACTGACGCTTGGCCTCGCCCTGCATCTGCGTCCATTGGCCTTTGATCTGGTCCCAGTTCATGGGTGCCTCCTTGGCTTTGTCGTTCAGTGACAAAACGTCTGGCCGGCGCCCGAGTTCCTGTCGTCAGACCATCGATTCCGGAATGCCGGGCAGCGGGCGACCGATCTTCTGCGCGGGCGCGCGGTCGTGCGTCACCAGGAAACCGCGCCGGTCGTGCGGCGCGCAGGACAGGTTGTCGCCGCAGCGGCGCCGCCAACTCGCGGCGGCCTTCCCGGGCAGGTGAAACGCGTCCTCGGGCGTCTCGCACAACCAATGGCAGAACGCGCGGTGACGCAGATACCGGACCGTTTCGGGGTTCTCGATCATCACGCCGGCCTCGGTGTCCCAGTTGAAGCTGCGCCCGTTGAGATTGGCCGAGGACACGATCGCGCTGGTGGTGTCGAAGATCGACACCTTGGCGTGCACGTAGATGATCGGCGATCCGGCGCTGGTGTCGCGGCCGTCCTGGTCGATCGTCTCGGGCCGGACGGGCGAGCCCATCGCGATCCGGTCGCCGAAGGCGTCCTCGAGAATGCCGAGGCATTTCGCCTGCAGGTACTCGCCGTACTTCGCGTCGGCCCCGGTGTTGCCGTAGAAGGCGATATCCTCGGGTGCTGCGGGCAGGATCAGGATCACCTCGAGCTCGGGGTTGTTGCGCCCGGCGGCCGCCAGTTCCTGCGCGAGGCCCGTGTCGCGGAAGAACTGCGTCTCGAGATAGATCAGCTTCTCCGCCCGCCGGACCTGCGCCAGATGCGCGTCGCGCAGCGCGGTGACGAGCGGCTTGGGCCCGATGAACGGCATCGTCACCTTGCGCTTGCGCGACAGGGTCAGCAGCAGGTCATGGCTCGGCTCGGGCTTGCGCAGGCCGGCCGTGACGTCGAGGAACGTCTCGAGATGCCGCTGCGCCTCTTCGACGTAGCCGCGATCGGTCGTCATCACCTGCACATCGTGCCAGGTCTCGTCGCGGCTGCGGTGGTGGCCCTTGTCGTCGTAGCGCCGTTCGTTCAGGTCCAGCCCGCCGACGCACAGCGTCTCGCGGTCGAAGACGGCGATCTTCTGGTGGTGGGTCGCGGGCAGCATGTCGGCCGGAGGCCAGTGCGTGGCCTTCAGGTACCCGTCACGGTCGCGCTTCACGTGGGTGCGCAGGCCGGGCATCGTCGCGAGGATCTGCTCGCGCTCTATCAGGGGCTTTTCGTTCAGGCCGGCCAGGATGCGCTTCAGCCGCCGGCGCACGAAGGGCCACAGAACCAGCCGCAGCGGCCGGCCCACCCGCGACGGGTGGATTGCGGCCGTCACCTTCAGCGGCGCGTCGGGACCCGCCGCCTCGGACGCTGCAACGAAGGCACGCATGGATTTCCACGTTGTGCCGTGCAGTTCGGCCGTCATGATCGGGTCGAAATCCGACAGCACCATATTCAGCCGGACGCCGCGTCGCAGCGTATGCACGATCAGGTCGAACCAGGTAGAGCCGATTTCCTTGGCCTCGGGCGTGCGCAGCTTGGTTGCCAGGTCGAAGATGCGGTAGCTGGCCCAGATCTCGTGGCGCGCGTTCAGGAAGGCGCGCTCCATCTCGGGATAGACCTCGGCCGCGGTGATGAGGACCCTCACGTCGCTCGGGGGCTCGGTCTGTTGATCCGGATTCACGGGCGTCCTCTGGGCGGCTGGGGGAGTATCGAATGACATCCCGCTCAACGGGTCGGCGGCGTCGAAGGTTCCGGCAGCGGCGCGGGTTCGTCCTCGGAGGGCTCGAACGGCGCCGGCGCGAAGGTCACGCGCACGATGAACCGGTCCTCGCGGCTTTCCTCTTCCAGCCGCGCCTCGAGCTGCGACGCGAAGGCCGCGATCAGCTGCCGGCCAAGCCCGGTGCCGTCGTTCGGGCGCTTCTCGGCCGAAACGGTGTTCTCGATCGTCAGGGTAGCGCGCCTGTCATCGCCCTGCCCACTCAGCGCGAGCTTCACCAGGATGCGGAACGTCCCGGTCTCGTCGGGGCCGCCGTACTTGAAGGCGTTCACCACCGCCTCGGTCGCCAGCATCGCCAGCGGCCCGGCCTGGTCGGGCATCAGCGTCACCGGGTCCAGCTCGCGCACGAGGTCGGCACCGCCCCGGTCGTCCGAGCCCATGGTGGCCAGTTGCGCCACGATGTCGCCCAGCAGCACGTCGACCCGCAGACGGGTCAGCGACGGCTCCTGGTAGAGCGCCTGGTGCACCGAGGCGAGGCTGGCGACGCGGTCCTGGAACTGCCGCAGGGCATAGCGGGCCTCGTCGCTGCCGATCTTGCGGACCTGCATGTTGATGATCGAAGACATCAGCTGAAGGTTGTTCTTCACCCGGTGGTGGACTTCCTTCAGCAGGATCTCGCGCTCGCGCAGCGAGTTCTCGAGGTCCGCCTCGTCGCGGATGATCTGCGTCGCCATTCGCTCGAAAGCGTCGTCGATGTCGCGGATCTCGGTCGGGGCGTGGCGGCTGTCGGCGGGGCGATAGATGCGGCGGATATCGGCGAAGCTGCGCATCCGGCGGCCCAGCGCGTTGACGTGGCGCAGCACCAACTGGTTCAGCGCCAGCAGCGCCACCAGCATTGTCACAGCCCACATGATCAGCGGAAAGCCCAGCGTGGCGCCAAGGAACCAAGCGCTGCCCGAGGCGCCGCGCGCGACCGGGCTCCAGCTGCCGAGCGCGTAGGCCCGGCCCGGCACGATCGGCGCCACGGCAAAGACGCGTTCTTCCCCGCCGGGGGTCGGCGCCTCGAACGTGACCGGGGGCGAGCCGACGAGATCGCGCAGCGCCACCCCGAGCGGCATGTTCTGCCCCACGGACGTTTCGGGACCCGACGATGTCAGGATCTCGCCTGCCTGGTTGAAGGTGACGACGGTCGCCTGCTGATCCGGCTCGGCCGCCGCGTCGAAGCCCAGCCCCGCGACCGGGAAGGACAGCACGATATACCCGACGAAGCCGTCCTGCGGGTCCATGACGGGCTCGGAGACGACGATGACCGGCTGGTCGCTTACGGCGCCCCGCGCGTTGAACATGATCGACGGCGTGACCGTCTCGAACATCCGGATCGCCTCGGTGCGGTTCGAGAAGTCTTGGATCTCGTCCGTCGTGTTGCAGCGGGCGATCATGTCGGTGCGCACGAGGCCGATGAACGCCAGGCGCGGGTTGTCGCGCGCGGTGCGGGCCAACAGCGCCTCGCATCCCGTCATGTCCGGCTCCAGCGCCTCGAACGCACCGGCGAGCGTCTGGGCGACACCTATCGTGGTGTGGATGGCTTCGCGCTCGGGGGCGACGATGGCGCTGGTCTGGGCCAGCAGCGTATTGGCGAAGATCTCGGAGCTGTTCTCCATCGCGCGCCAGGTCTGCGCGATCACGACGATCCCGATCGGCAACAGCGCCAGCGTCAGCAGCAGCGCAACCCGCATGAGCAGGCTGTCACGCCGCCGCCTCGACGCATAACCGGTCTCGCGCGCCCGGAGAAGCCCGGGATCGGTCACCTACCAGGTCCTTGGATTTCGAGCCAGAACTGCCACGGTTGCCGCGTCGGTAAGCTCGAGCTCCTCGTTCTTCTCGAACCCCATGGCCACGGCCAATTGCGCGCGTCCGCGGCTGGCCCGGCTCTTGATCGTGCCGATCGCGCAGCCGCACATTTCGGCGGCTTCTTCGTAGGAAAAGCCCTGAGCGCCCACCAGAACCAGCGCCTCGCGCTGGTCGGCCGGCAGCGCATCGAACGCCTTGCGGAAGTCGTTCAGCGCCAGGTGACCGTCATGCGCGGGCTTCTGCGCGATCATGCGGGCCATCTCGCCGTCGCTGTCGGAATACTCGCGCTGGGCCTTGCGGCGTTCGGAATAGAACGTGTTGCGCAGGATCGTGAACAGCCAAGCGCGCATGTTGGTGCCGCGTTCGAACTTGTCGATATTGGACCACGCCTTGACCACCGTCTCCTGGACGAGGTCGTCGGCGCGTGCCAGGTCCCGCGTCAGGGACATGGCGAAGGCTCGCATCGACTTGAGATGCAGCACAATCTCTTCGCGCGGGTCCATCGAACCCGCGTCATCACCCGCGCGTTCATGATTCATGTGTTGCCGTCTTTCTTCTGATCCTGTTCGCGCAGCTTGCGCAGCAAGTCCGTGAAGCGGTCCGGCACCTCGTCGTCGATCAGTCCGTCATAGACCCGCCGGAGGTTCTCGTTGATCGGATCGGCCTCGTGTCGCCTGCCGGTGCGATCGGTGTCCCGTTCTTTCATGAGTGAAGCCAATTCCATTCGCCGTGCCCGCTTTTTGTCATCGCCTGTATGGAACCGAACGCGGGCATGTTGGGTTTGTTCCGAAGATTTAATGGGGTCGGGGGGTACCACAAACGATGTCAAATTTGAACGAAGGTCTTTCCGACCGGCTTGCGCGTCACCTGCCCTTCCTGCGCCGGTATGCGCGGGCGCTGACGGGCACGCAATCCTCGGGCGACGCCTATGCGGTGGCCACGCTTGAGGCGGTGCTGCAGGACCGGTCGGTGCTCAAGGAGGGGCTCGAGCCGCGCGTGGCGCTGTTCCGGGCGTTCCACATGATCTGGACCAGTGCCGGCACGCCGGTCGAGGCGTCGGACACGACGCTGGAACGGGCCGCGCAGAACCACCTCAACCATCTGACGCCGAACTCGCGCGAGGCGCTGCTGCTGAACACGATCGAGTCGTTCACCACGCACGAGATCGGGCAGATCATGGACATCAGCACCGACGAGGCGCGCGAGATCATCGACATCGCCCACCACGAGATGCACGACAGCGTGTCGGGCAAGGTGCTGGTGATCGAGGACGAGGCGATCATCGCGATGGACATCCGCGCCATCGTCACGTCGATGGGCCACCATGTCACGGGGGTGGGCCAGACGCACCGCAAGGCGGTCGAGCTGGGCTTGCAGGATTATCCGGACCTGATCCTCGCCGATATCCAGCTGGCGGACAATTCGTCGGGGATCGACGCGGTCAAGGAGCTGCTCCAGACGGTGGGCAACATCCCGGTGATCTTCATCACCGCCTTCCCCGAGCGGCTGCTGACCGGCGACCGGCCCGAGCCGGCCTTCATCATCCCCAAGCCCTACTCCGAGCGACAGGTGAAATCGGCGGTCAGCCAGGCGATGTTCTTCTCGTCGACCGAGACGCTGTCGGCCTGAAATTGGCATGTCCCACGATGGGACATGCATGCGCCCACGTGATTTCAATGGGTTACAGAGACGGATTCAGATCCTTTTAACGAAAGGCACGCGCTGCGGCGGGTGCCGTTCGCGTTTCTGGATGATGGCTTGAAGAAGCGGAACGGGTGACCGAAGCTGGTCGGGACAGCCGACAGGACGAATGCCGGAACCCGCGCGATGCTCGAACTGCTCACCTACGACGTGTTCACCGAAAAGGCGTTCCTGGGAAACCCGCTCGCCATCGTGCCGCATGCCGAAGGCCTGTCGACCGAGCAGATGCAGACCCTGGCGCGAGAGCTGAACCTGTCCGAGACGATCTTCGTCCTGCCGCCCGAGGACGCAAGCCATACGGCAAAGGTGCGCATCTTCTTTCCGAACGACGAAATTCCCTTCGCCGGGCACCCGACCATCGGCTGCGCCATCCATCTGTCGGGCCTGCTCGACGCGCGGGCAGACGCGACGGTCGAACTGACGCTGGAAGAGAACGCGGGGCCTGTGCCAGTCACCGTGCGCAGGACGAACGGCCGGGTGTTCGCAGAACTCGCGGCACCCGTCCTGCCGGTGCGGGAGCGCGAGATCGCGGACACGGACCTGGCGGCAAGCGCGCTGGGGCTTGGGCCCGGCGACATTGGCAACGCGACCGCGCCGCTGCCCGAGGTCTGGCAGGCGGGGCCGTCCTACCTGCTGGTGCCCGTCGCGTCGATCGACGCCCTGGAACGCGCCCGGCCCAGCGGCGCCGGCTGGGACAGGCTGACCGAACGGGCGGAGACGATCAGCGCCTGGCTGTTCACGTCGGACGGCAAGGACGGCTTTCGCGCAAGGATGTTCTCGCCGGCGGGTGGCACGCCCGAGGACCCGGCGACCGGATCGGCCGTCGTCACCTTTGCCGGGCTGTTGGCCGGTCACGGCCACTGCACCGGCGACGAAACCCAGTTCCGCGTCACGCAAGGCGTCGAAATGGGCCGCCGCTCGGAGATCTTTGCCCGGCTCATCCTGAAGGACGGCACGCTTGGATCGGTGCGCATCGGCGGCTGCGCGGTCCCGATCTCTGCCGGTCGAATCCGGGTTCCGTGACCCGAACGCACCTGCCCGAACACGCAAAGCCCGCCTTCAGGCCGGCAGGGTGACGACCATCGCGCCGCGTTTGGTGGTGACGATCGTGTGCTCGTACTGCACGACGGACGCGCGCGGCGTGCTGTAGAGGGTCCAGCCGTCGTCGCCTTCGGTCGCCATGAGACCGCCGGTGGACAGGAACGGCTCGATCGTGAAGACGAGGCCGTTGGTCATGCGGCGGGTCTCGTCGGCGTCGGGCCAGGTGGCGATCTCTTCGGGGTACTCGTGCAGCGAACGGCCGACGCCGTGGCTGGCGAGGTTCCGGATCAGCGTGTAGCCGCGCGCCGAGGCGAAGCGGCCGATGGCCTTGCCGATGCCGGCGATGGGCTTGCCCGCCGCGACCTGGCCGATGCCGATCTGCATGGCGCGGCGGCCGTCGCGGCACAGCCGGTCGCGCGCCGCGTCCGACGGCGGCACGATCGAGGTGGCGCCGGTATCGGCGAAATAGCCGTTCTTCGAGGCCGACACGTCGATGTTCACCATGTCGCCGGCGGCGATCACCCGGCCGCCGGGGATGCCGTGGGCGATTTCCTCGTTCACGCTGATGCAGGTGGCGCCGGGAAAGCCGTAGGTCGACCGGGGCGCGGGGTCGGCGCCGTCGCGTTCGAGCAGGACGCGGCCGATCTCGTCGAGCTCGGCGGTGGTCATGCCGGGTTCGAGCGCGGCGGTCATGTCGCGCAGGGTGTTGGCGACGATCCGGCCGATATGCTTCAGGCCGTCGAGCTCGGCCTGGTTCGTGATCGTCATGGCGTTCCTTCCTTGCGTCGCGGCCGGTCTACCCGGTGACGCAGCGCTTATCCCTGCCCGGATGCCTTTGGCGGTTAACCCCCGGTCAGGCCGATGCCGCCGGCGCCGCCGGGGCGAGGCGCAGGGGCCTGCGCTGGCGGCCGGCCGCGTCGAAGTTTTCGGGCGACAGCCACGCGTCGTAGACCGGGCGGATGCGCTGCCAGTCGCCGTCGGTCATGCCGTACCACGCGGTGTCGCGGTTGCGGCCCTTGACCACCATGTGCTGGCGGAAGACGCCCTCGAACGCAAAGCCGAAGCGTTCGGCCGCGCGGCGCGAGGGCTGGTTCAGCGCGTTGCACTTCCACTCGAACCGGCGATAGCCGAGGTCGAAGACGCAGGCGGCCGTCAGGTACAGCGCCTCGGTCGCCATGCGGGTGCGTTGCAGCGCCGGGCCCCACATGATGTTGCCGATCTCGGCCACGCCGTTGGCCGCGTCGATCCGCATTATCGCCTGCCGCCCCTCGGCGCGGCCGGTGGTCTTGTCGATCACCGCGAAGAACAGCGGGTCTGTCGAGGGGACCGCGCGGGCCAGCCAGGCGTCGAAGGCCGCGCGGTCCTGCGGCCTTTCGGGGAGCCAGCGAAAGCGGTCGTCGGCCCCCGGGGCCGCGGCCGCGTAGAACAGCGTGTCGGCGTGGTCCGGCCCCAGCGGTTCGAGGCGCACGTAGCGTCCGTCGATGGGGGCGCGCGGCGGCACCGGCCGGGGCGTCCAGTCTGCAAGATCCATGCGCGCGCCCTTCCCTGCCGGCATCTACCGGCCGGATAACAGCACCGGACGGCGCAGCGCACAACCGCCTGGGCGCGCGATCACACCGGACAAGAAAAAACCCCGCCTGGCCGGGGAGCCAAGCGGGGTTTGGTCACAGGCGCGAAACCGGGAAGAGACGCTTGTGACCTGGGGGGAATCGTCAGATCTGCCGTGTGCGGAGTTGGCGTGCCTGACGCGAGACAGGGATATTCTGCAGCAGCAGAACCCTCTGCGGATGATACGAACGGAAAGACCGACGCATCATGTCGTCGAACAATCCAACGAGCTTTGCGATAAGGTCCAGGGGCATCCGTTCGCTCCATCCAGTTGCGCACCCCGTGCGGGATACATCAGGGAAACCGGCGACCCCGAGATCGGTTCCGGACTTTTTTCCGGCCCGCGCCGTTTTTCTTTTCCTCGGCTGGCGGGGACGCGTCCGCGGGTCCGTCACGCCCCCGTGCGCGCCGGAACCCTTCGCCGCGTCCGGTACTTATACCGGCGTCACACCCTTGCGGAGCCTGCATGAATCCCACAGCGCACACGGACGCCGCGTCCCGATGACGGCGACGCACGACGACCTGAACGAAGGGCCCGTGTGGCGCAAGCTGACCAAGGTCAGCGCGCCGATGGCCCTGGGGATCCTGGGCGTTCTGCTGGTCGGGCTGGCGGACGCCTTCTTCCTCGCGCGCGTGGGCCAGACCGAGCTGACGGCGGTGGGCTTCGTCTATCCGGTGATCGTCGCGGTCAGCGCGTTCTCGGTCGGCATGTCGGCGGGCGCGAACGCCGCGTTCTCGCAGACGCTGGGGCACGGTGATGGCGACGCGGCCGAGGCGCGGCTGACGCTGCATGCGGTGGGCCTGGGCCTGGTGGTGGGCGTGGCGATCGGCGCCGCGTTGTGGCTGGGCGCGCCGCTGATCTTCTCGACCCTGGGCGCGCGCGAGGCGGTGCTGGACGCGATCCTGGTCTACGTTCCCTGGTGGGCGGCGAGCTTCCCGATCCTGGTGGCGACGATGATCCTGAACGCGTCGTTCCGCGCGGCGGGCGACGCGGCGATCCCGTCGGCGGTGATGGTGATGACGGCGGTGCTGAACATCGCGCTGACGCCGGTCTTCGTCTTCGGCGTCGGCCCCATCGGCGCGATGGGGATGATGGGCGCGGGCGTCTCGACGCTGCTGGCGCGCAGCCTGGCGCTGGCGGTCGTGGTGATGCTGGCGCTGCGCAAGGGCCGCCTGTCGCCGGGCGAGCGCCCGCTCGAGGGGCTCTCGACCTCGCTGCGCGCGATCACCGCGACCGGGCTGCCGGCGGGCGCGTCGCGCGCGGTGAACCCGGCCGGCATGGCAGCGGTGACGATGGCGGTCTCGACGCTTGGCGACACGGCGGTCGCGGGCTTCGGCGCCGCGTCGCGGGTGCAGGCGATCGCGCTGGTGCCGTTCTTCGCCGTCGCCTCGGGGCTGGCGCCGGTCATCGGACAGGCCTGGGGCGCGAACCGCGTCGACCGCGCCACCGACGCGATGCGCGTCGCGGTGTGGTTCGCGCTGGCCTACGGGCTCGGAGTCGCCCTGCTGCTGTGGGCCTTCGCCGACCCGATCGCGCGGGTGATGACGGCGGAACAGGACGCGACCCAGTACACCGCGCACTACCTGCAGATCGTCGGCTGGAGCCTTGGCGCCTACGGCATCGTGCTGGCCGCCAACGCGGCAATGACCGCGCGGTCGAGCGCGCGCTGGGCGCTGGGGCTGAGCGTTTTGCGCATCGCGCTGCTCTACATCCCGCTGGCCTGGCTGGGCGTGACGCTGTTCGGCTACACCGGCGTTCTGGCGGCCACAGTGGTCGCCAACGCGCTGGCGGCCTGGGCCGGCCTGATCCTGTCGCGGCACAAGCGGGTGCTGCGCTCGGACGCGGCGCCGGTGGCGGGACCGGCACATCGGCTTTCAGCGATCGGAGACCATCATGGCGAATGACGCGAACACCGAAACGGACCGCGACGACGACACCGGCGGCGAGCACGGCTGGACCCGACGCCTCGCGCGGCACCGCACGGGCCTTGCGCTGCTGTCCTTCGCGGAAAGCACCGTGGTACCGATCCCGCTCGAGACGATCGTGGTGCCGCTGATGGTGGGCCACCACCGCCGGTCGATCACCATCGCGACGGCGATCTGGCTGGGCTGCCTCGTGGGCGCGTCGCTGTTCTACTTCGTCGGGCTGTGGCTGGCCGATCCGGTGGTGATCCCGGCGCTGGAATGGCTGGGGCTGAAAGACAATTTCGACCAGATGACCTCGGATCTGGACAGCGGAAGCCTGTTCTGGACAGTGTTCCTGGTCTCGTTCTCGCCCGCGCCGATGCAGCTGGCAACGCTGGGCACCGGCGTCGTGGGCGGCAACTTCCTGACCTTCTTCGCCGCCATCGCGTTGTCGCGGGGTTTGCGCTATTACGGCCTGGCGGTGCTGGCGCGCCTGTTCGGCCCCAAGATCGCCGAGCTGGGCGTGCCCACCGGCAAGCTGGTGATCGGCCTCGTGATCGTGCTGCTGGTCGGCTGGGGGATCATGCAGTTCATCTGAGGCGACCCCCGCGCCCCTAACCCATTGTCGCCCGGATTCCGGGCGGCCGAACGGCGCCCGACCACGAGGTCGCGGCGCCGAACGTATTTCGAAAAGGAGAAAGCCATGCCCCGCAAGCCGCAAGACACCCTGGATCCCGTGGACCTGCGCCCCGACGCTACGCTGCTGCGCATCTGCTCGATCCTGGGACTTCTGGGCACCGCTGCGCTGATCGCGTCAAACATCGCCGGCAGCGTCATGGTGCCCGGCCACGACTGGGTCGCCGACACGGTCAGCGACCTGGCCGCGGGCGAGTTCGAAATCATCCAGGACGTGGGCTTCTACGGGTTCGCGGCGGGGCTGTTCGCGGTGGCGCTGGGGCTGGCGCACATGCGGCTGAGCGGCACGCGCATGACCGTGACGATCCTGTCGCTGGCGGTGCTGACGGGCATCGTGGTCATGGTCGGCGCCCGGAACGAGTACGGCGACAACGACGAAGAGGGCGTGGTGATCCACATATACCTGGTCTACGCGCTGGGCCTTCTGTTCCTGGCCGCGTTCGCCGCGCCCGTCGCGGTCTTCCGGCAGCTGAGCCGCACCCTCGGGCGCATCTCGATCCTGTGCGCGATCGTCTGGGCGATCATGGCGCCGATCTTCTTCGTGATGCCCACCGGCTACGACGGCGCATGGGAACGCGCGCTGGGCATCGTCGCGGCGCTGTGGGTCGCCGCCGTTTCCCACGAGATCGGGAAATGCGCGACGCGCGAAGGTGGCTGAGCGGAATTGGCGCCGGGGCATCGAGCCGCCCCGGCGCCGATATGAATCCCGGGCCGAAACGAAAAAGGGGCCCGCTTTGCGGACCCCCAATTCGGAAACGGACCTTGGGCCCTTTTCCCTGAAAGCTGCTTTCGGAACTATTAGTTCCAGAAGCCTTCGTCGACGCCTTCCATGCTCTCCAGCTGCTCTTCGCTGAGGCGCGTGACGTAGGCATAGTTCTCGTCGTCGACGGCGACGAGGTTCACATCGTCGAGCGAGATGACGACGTGCTTGTCACCGATGTCCAGGAAACCGCCGACTTCCGCGACGATGCCGGTCATCTGACCGTTGCGCGACAGCACGATGTCCTCGATCTCGCCGATCTGGTTCCAGTCGGCGCCGACTTCGTTCCATTCGGCGTCGGTGTCCCAGCCTTCATCGTTGGCTGCGTTGATCGTGTAGATCGTGCCACCGGTGATGTCGCGGGTGCGGATCAGGTTCGCACGCTCGTTCCACAGCTCGTCGCTGGTGTACTCGCCGTCGTCGTTCATCGCCATGCTGGTGTCGTCCTGCATGGTCTCGCCGTCCATGGTCTCGCCGTCCTGCATCGCGGTTTCGCTCTGCATGGTGTCTTCGGTCTGCATGGTGCCGGCTTCGTTTTCCATCGCGGCGTCGTCGCCAGCGTTATGGCTTTCCGCGAATGCGGCGCCCGATGCGAGAATGAGAGCGATTGCACTGGTGCTCAGATATTTCATGACGTTTCTCCTGTTTCCTTCGTTCTGCCCAATCAACAAACGGGCAGACTGCAAGTTCCAAGTTTTTCATTCCGACTAGGGCAAGTTTGCCGATCGGATCGCGTGGGGCGGCGATTGCGCCGCCCTGTGTCTGCTCCGGCGGGCTCAGACCGTGGACGCGGTGCGCCGGGGTCCGGCGATCAGCCAGACGATGAAGCCGATCAGCGGCAGCAGAAGAATGAACAGGGTCCAGAGCACTTTCTTGCCCGTCGAGGCGGACGAGCCGAGGATGTGCACGAGGGCCCAGATGTCGAGGACGAGCAGGATAAGCCCGCCGATACCGAAGAATTCCATGTGTCTCTCCTTCATGGCCCGGCGCGGGTGTCGCAACGCGTCCGCGCGCCGAGGCCGGTGTTTGGTGTCTGCCCTGTCAACGGTATCGGGCCGGCGGTGTTCCGCCGGGCGTTCGACGCCCGGGCGGCGGAGGTCGGTCGAAATGCGGGCAGGAACAGCGCTGCGCGCGTCACGCGCACGGGCGGAACCCCGCCCGCGGGCGCGGGTTGGGCCGGCATGTCACGTCTATCCGATAGAACCCGCCACGCCCGCTCGCTCCTCCGCTCGGTCGAGATCCGATCGCTGGTCTCGCTGGCGCTGATCATCGCCGCCGTCTGGGCCTTCGCCGAACTGGCCGACGAGGTGATCGAGGGCACGACCCGCAACCTCGACCGCGACCTGCTGCTGATGCTGCGCACCGCGGGCGACCTTTCGGACCCCATCGGCCCGCCGATCCTGGAAGAGATCGGCCGCGACCTGACCGCGCTGGGCGGCGTCATCGTGCTGACGCTGGCCACGCTGTTCGCCGGCGGCTTTTTCCTGATGCGGGGGCAATACGGCTCGATGGTCTACCTGTGGACCACGGTGGGCGGCGGCATCCTGATCTCGGGCATCGCCAAGGAGTTCTTCTCGCGCCCGCGGCCGGACCTGGTGCCGCATGGGTCGATCGTGCACACGGCGAGCTTTCCGTCGGGCCATTCGATGATGGCGGCGGTGGCGTATCTGACGCTGGGCGTGCTGATCGCCCGCGTGCTCGAGAAGCGCTACCTGAAGGTCTACGTGATGGCGATCGCGATCCTGGTGACCGTGCTGGTGGGCGTCAGCCGGGTCTACCTGGGCGTGCACTGGCCGACGGACGTGCTGGCCGGGTGGCTGGTCGGGCTGGGCTGGGCGATGGTCTGCGTGATGGGCGCGCGCGCCCTGTCGCGGCGCGGCCATGTCGAGCCCGAAGCGGACGAGGAAGCCCCCGCGCAAGACGCGCGCTGAGCTATTCCGCGGCGGCGGCGCCGCCCTGCCGATCCTCGTCGCCTTCCGCGCCCATGACACGCTCGCGCGGCCACCAGTCCGCGTGTTCGGCGGCGATCCAGGCCAGGAAATCCTCGCGCAGGCGGCTTTGCGCGGACCAGCCAGTCGAAGGGTCGGGCATCATCGCGAAGAAGCTGACCTCGAGCCCCTCGGGGCCGTGGTTGGTGGCATAGGTGTAGGCGCCGGTCTCGTCCTGGTCGAGGATGTCGTCGTCGGCGGCGATCAGCTCTTCGAACTTGTTCCGCAGGATGCTCACGTCGGCGCGGTGGTCGAGCGTCAGCTTGACCACCTTCATCATCTTGGCCTCGGTCACGGACCAGTTCTCGAACGGCTTGGACACGAAGTAGGTGACCGGCACGACGATGCGGCGGTGATCCCAGGTGCGAAGGCGCAGGAAGGTGTAGTAGATCGCCTCGACATAGGCCCAGTCGCCCTCGAACAGGACGCTGTCGCCGATGCGCACGGGCTTGGCGAAGGCGATCTGCAGCGACGCCATGATGTTGCCCAGCACCGCCTGCCCGGCGATGCCCGCGATCACCGTCAGCACCCCGGCCGAGGCCAGCAGCGCCATGCCCACCGTGTCGAACAGGTTGAGCCAGTTCATGATGATCACGATGGCGAAGCCGACCATGACCAGCACGATCAGCCGGCGCAGCGCGTAGATCGAGGTGTAGAGCTCGCGCTCGTCGGCGCTGCGCTTGTCGTCGATGTCGCCGACGAAGCGCAGGGTGACGCGGCGCAGGATGGCGTCGACCACGCGCAGCATCGCCATGCCGACGCCCCAGACCATCAGCAGCGTCAGGATCGGCCGCAGGATCGAGTTCACTGGACCCGAGAACGACAGCACGAAGTGCAGCAGGATCTGCACGAAGGTGGCCATCACCAGCATCGCCAGCGGCAGGCCGCTGCGTTCCAGCGCCGCCGACAGCCAGCCGCGATGCGTGCGGTTCGACAGCCGCAGCACGACGTTTCGCGCGCCCCAGCCCAGCAGCAGCGTCAGCGCGCCCAGCACGGGCAGCGCGATCCATTCCCACAGCCACAGCCCCGAGAATTCGCGCATGAGGCTTTCGGGGATGTAGGTCTCGTAGCGGCGGGGACCGTAGACATCATAGAGCGGCGGCACGTTGCGCACCGTCTGCGGCGTGAACAGCCAGACCTTCGGGCCGTCCTCGGCGCGGTAGCGCGCCAGGCGGATGTCGAGCGGGATGTTGTCGGCCTGCAGCGTCGCGATGGGAATGTTGCGGCGCGGCTCGCCGGCCAGGGGGTCGGAACTGCCGGCGACCTCGATCATCGCGTCCGGGCGCGAGGAGAGGTCCGCCCAGTCGACCCACACCTGCCGTTCGATGACCTGCGCCAGCTTCTGCGCGGCCTCCGGGCCGACGCGCGACTGCGCCTCGGGCGGGATCTCGGACAGGTTGAGGAAATGCGCCGCGCGCTCGAAGTCGTTGGCGTTCGCGGCGGCAAGGAAGTTGCGCATGGTGCTGCGCGGGCTGTCGCGGTCGATGCCCTCGGGCGGCGCATCGAGGCCCGCGTTCAGCGGCGTCTGTTCGTACCAGTCGGGATTGGCGTCCTGGGCGGCGGCGGAGAAGGCCATCAATCCGGAGACCGGAACCAGCAGGACGAGCGCGGCGGCGCGGGCCATTCTGCCGGATGCGTTCCAACCGGTGTTCAGCGGCACGGGTTCCTCCCGGATCGAATGACCATGCGGCGAACGCGACCGCCCCCATCCGCGGGGGACAGGGGCGGCGGGCGCCTCTGCACAAGCCGCCCGAGTTTCGCCTTCGAGGTCCGCGCGAGGGAACAACGCGGTCCGGGGATGTAACGCCGGATCCACGCGACGGTTCCCGCGGAAGGCGAATTCGCCTGCGCGCGGTCAGGCGCGCGCCGCCACCGCGTCGTGCAGCAGACCCGCCAGCGCCGCGATCTGCGGGTTCTGGTAGCCCGAGTGGCGCGCGGTGATCCCCACCGCCCCGGTCATGAAGCCCGAGTCCAGCGCGAAGGCGTGCAGACCGCCCGCCGCCACCTCGTGCGCGACGACGCCGCGCGAGATGAACCACAGCATGTCCGAGCGCTGCAGCAGCGGGCGCGCGAAGGCCAGCGAGACCGTCTCGAACGCCGGGCGCAGGCCGGCGAGGCCGATCACGCCGAGGTATTTCTCGACCGTCTCGCGGATGATCGCGCCGCGGTCGGGCAGGATGACCGGACAGGCGCGCAGCGCCTGCGCCGCAGGATGGCCCGCCATCGGGTGATCCGCGCGGGCGACGAGGTCGATGCGGTCCTCGTAGAGGTATTCGAACCGCAGGCCGGGCATGTCGTCGGCGGCGGGCATGCGGCCGATCATCAGGTCGATCTCGCCCGCGCGGAGGCGGTCGATCAGGTAGCGGTTTGGCCCCGTCGTCACCGCCACCTGCACGTCGGGGCGCGCGCGGGCGAAGTCGATCGCCACCTGCGGGAACAGGCTGCCCGCGACGGTGGGCAGCACGCCGACGGCGATGCGGTCGTCGGGACCCGCGCCGCCCAGCGAGCGGATGCCGGCCTCGAGGCTCGACAACGCCTGCAGCGCGTGGCGGCGGAAGGCGCGCCCTTCGGCGTTGAGCACGACCCGGCGGCCGGTGCGGTCGAAGAGCTTGGCGCCGACGAGGCTTTCCAGGTCGGCGATGGTCTTGGACAGGGCGGGTTGCGACACGTGGCGCGCCCGGGCGGCCGCCGTCAGCCCGCCGAGGTCGGCGACCGCCAGGAACGCCTCGACATGGCGCAGCTTTAGTCCGTTGGGTATAATCATACGATTATGGATATCGGCGGAATTTCTATTTTCCAAGCGCCGGGAGTTATGGAAGAACCACATCCAAGGGGACGTTGCCAGGAGGACGGGCATGAGCGATCGGTTCGAGACCGGCATGCGCACGCGGCGCAGGATCCTGGGCGACGCCCATGTGGACCGCGCCGAACAGGCCAAGGGCGCGCTCGACACGCCGTTCCAGGACCTGATCACCGAGGCCGCCTGGGGGCACGTCTGGTCGTCGGACGGCATCAGCGACCGCGAGCGCTCGATGCTGACGATCGCGCTGCTGGCGGCGCTGGGGAACTTCGAGGAGATCGCCATGCACGTGCGCGCCACCGCCCGCACCGGCGCGACGCAGCGCGACGTGGCCGAGGCGTTGCAGCACGTGGCGATCTATGCCGGCGTGCCGCGCGCGAACCACGCGCTGAAGATCGCCAGGGCGACCTTCGCCGAGATGGGAGAGCAGACATGAGCGACAGCGACCTGAGCCGCGAGATGGCGCGCGATCCGGCCGGCACCGGGCGGCTGATCCCGCGCGACCGGTCCGCGCACCCGGTGGTGTCCGATCCGGAATACAAGACGACGGTGGCGCGCTCGCCCTCGCTGCCGCTACTGTCGCTCGAGAGCACGCCCACCGAGGAGACCGGCCCGACCTTCGGGCATGGCGACCTGGGCGCGCTGGACGCGAACCTGGTGCTAAACTGGACGCGCGGCGAGGCGCAGGCCATCGGCGAGCGCATCCTGGTCCACGGCCGCGTGCTGGACGAGACGGGTCGCGGCGTGCCGCACACGCTGGTCGAGATCTGGCAGGCCAACGCAGGCGGGCGCTATCGCCACAAGAAGGACGGCTACCTCGCCCCGCTCGACCCGAATTTCGGCGGCTGCGGGCGGGCGCTGACCGACGCCGAGGGGCGCTATGCCTTCTTCACGATCAAGCCCGGCGCCTATCCTTGGCCCAACCGGGGCAACGACTGGCGGCCTGCGCATATCCACTTCTCGGTCTTCGGACATTCGTTCGGCCAGCGCCTGATCACGCAGATGTATTTCGAGGGCGATCCGCTGATCGCCCGCTGCCCGATCGTCGCCACGATCAAGGACCGCAGCCAGATCGACCGGCTGGTGGCGCCGCTGGACCTGGCCCGCGCGCGCCCGCTGGACCACCTGGCCTACAAGTTCGACATCGTGCTGCGCGGGCGGCGGCAGAGCTATTTCGAAAACCGGCCGGAGGGCATGTGATGGTGCAGGAACTCGACACGCTGCGCGAAACCGCCTCGCAGACGGCGGGGCCCTACGTGCATATCGGGCTGATGCCCGGCTGGGCCGGCAACCCAGGCGCCTTCGACGTGGAACTGGGCCGGACGCCGGCCGGAGACGGCGCGAAGGGCGACCGGATCGAGATCACCGGCGCGGTGCACGACGGCACGGGTGCGGTGATGCGCGATGCGCTGATCGAAAGCTGGCAGGCGGACGCGGCGGGGATCTATCCCGGCCAGGACGGCGCCGACCCGGCGGTATCGGGCTTCGGCCGCTTCTCGGCCGACCCCGAGACGGGGCTGTTCACGCTGAAGACGATCAAGCCGGGCGCGGTCGCCCTGCCCGACGGACGGGTGCAGTCGCCGCATATCGCGCTGTGGATCGTGGCGCGGGGCATCAACATCGGGCTGATGACGCGGATCTACTTCGACGATGCCGACCGCGACGGCGACCCGGTCCTGTCGCGGATCGAGCAGCGCCACCGCGTCGAGACGCTGATCGCCAAGCCCGAAGGCGAGGGCCGCTGGCGCTTCGACATCCGCCTGCAGGGCGTCGGTGAAACCGTGTTCCTCGACCTCTGACCCGATGACGCTTTCCCCGCTCGACAGCGCGCTCTGGTCAGGGATTTACGGCAGCGAGGCGGCGCGGGCCACGCTGGACGACGCCGCGCTGATCGCCGCGATGATCCGGGTCGAGGCGGCGCTGGCCGAAGGCTGCGGCGCGGCGGGCATCGTGCCGGCCGACGCCGCTGCGCGCCT